>NZ_BAAGXY010000054.1:0-68469 GCF_054779595.1 Angustibacter peucedani | reverse complement strand
CAGCAGCAGCAGAACACCAAGAAGAACCAGAACCTCGTCGACGACAACACCGCGCAGCAGCCGCCGAAGGCCAAGGACGACCAGCTGCGCGCGCGACCCGGCGTGGTCTCGACGCTGCACGTGCTCGACAACGACTCCGACACGACCGGCAACATCCTGGCCATCGCACCCGGCGACGTGACCTCGCCCGACGTCTCGGGCGTCACCGCGCAGGTCGCGGCCGACGGCCAGGCGATCCTGCTGACGGTGCCGCGCGACGTCACCGGCGACCGGATCACGTTCTCGTACACCGTCAACAACGGCGGGGCGACCGCGACGTCGCGTGCGACGGCCAAGGTCTCGGTGCAGCTCGTCGGCGACGACGTCAACACCGCACCGGTGCTGCGCCTGGGCGGCGCGACGCTCGGCAAGGCCAAGTTCCCGGCCCTGCCCCGCAGCAACGTGGCGCTCGCGGTGCTCGCCGACTGGCGCGACGGCGAGTCCGACCCGGTGACCGCCGACGCCACCACCGCGGGCACCAGCATCGACGGCCAGGGCCGGCTGAGCTTCCGGGCGCCGGACGAGACCGGCTCGCACCAGGTCGCGTTCGCGGTGGACGACGGGCACGGCCTCTCCGCCAAGGCCTCCGTCACCGTCGACGTCCTCGCCGACACCGACCGTCCCGCCGCACCGCGCACCCAGACCGACGTCGTCCGCGGGGTCGTGGGCAAGCCGGTGCAGGTCGAGCCGCTCGGCAACGACATCACCGGCGCCGACCCGACCGACCCCGAGGCCACGCTGCGCGTCGCGTCGGCGGTGCGCCCGGTGGGCGACCTGCAGGTCGACACCAACACCGACACCGGTGTCGTCACGGTGACCGGGACGACGCCTGGTACCTACGTGCTGAGCTACGCCGCGCAGGTAGGTTCGGCGACCGACGTCGGACGCATCCGGGTCGACGTCCTGGCCGACCCCGACCAGGACGCCCCGCCGGTCGCGGCCACCGACGCCGCGACCCTGCGCGACCAGCTCGCGACGATCTCCGACGTCCTGGCCAACGACTACAGCCCGCGCGGCGACGTCCTCGTCACCCAGCGGGTGGTCAGCGACGCGCCGTGGATCCGGGCGTCCGTCGTCCAGGGCCGGTGGCTGCACCTGCAGGCCACCCAGCCCGCGGTCGGCGGCGAGCCCCGGCACGCGACCGTGCAGTACGTCGTGAGCGACGGCGTGCGGCAGGCGACCGGCCAGGTGGCGGTGACCCAGAAGCCCCCGCTCGACCAGCAGGTCGTGCCGCTGGTGCAGGACGACGAGGCCGTCGTCCGGGTCGGCGACTCGGTGTCGATCCCGGTGCAGGACAACGACTCCATGGCCGACGGCGTGCCGCTGCGGCTGGACCCGCAGGGCGCGCGGGTGGTCACCGGCAAGGGCTCGGTGTTCGTCTCGGGCAACGTGCTGCGGTTCGTGCCCGACGACACCCCGCGCACCACCGACTCGGTCGCGGTGCTCGAGTACACGACGTTCCCGGACGGCCTGCCCGAGAACGCCGTCACCGGTCGCGTCACCGTCACGGTCAAACCGGCGCCGACGCCCGCGACGCCCGACCAGGCGCCGGTGCCGCGCAGCTTCTCGGCCAGCGTCACGGCCGGCGACTCGATCAACGTCACCGTGCCCACCAGCGGGGTCGACCCGGACGGCGACTCGGTCACCGTCACCGGCATCGTCGGCGACGACGGCGACGCGGTCGACCTCACCCTGGGCCGGGTCGTCTCGGTGAGCGCCACGACCCTGCGCTACGAGGCCTACCCGCGCAGCGCGGGGACCGAGACCATCCGCTACCAGGTGCGCGACCGCTACGGCCTGCTCGGCGAGGGCTTCATCCGCATGGGCGTGGTGCCGCCGAGCGACCCGCAGCCGCCGGTGGCGGTCGAGGACGAGGTCGTCGCCGCGCCGGGCCGCACCGTGAACGCCCCCGTGCTCGACAACGACCTGGTCTCCCCGCACGACGAGGTCACCCTCGAGGACGTCGCGAAGCTCAACGACCCCGCGGTCGCCAAGCGCTTCTCGCACCAGCGCGACGACACCTACCGCACCGTCGTCCCGGAGGAGGGCTCGCCGAGCGCCCTCACCTACGGCCTGGACGACGGGCTGTTCGACCCCTCGCGCACGACCCTGCTCGTGCGCGGGCAGAAGGACTTCGTCAACCCGCCGGTGGCCGTCGACGACGTCGCCAAGCCGAAGGACCTCGAGACCTCCACCCTGGTCGACGCCCTGGCCAACGACTACGACCTCGACGGTGACAACGCGTCGCTGAAGCTGGTCGAGGTGCTCGGCGAGGGCGCCACGATCGAGGGCCGCAAGGTGCGCGTCACGGTCGAGGACCACCCGCGCTCGGTGCCCTACGTCATCGAGGACGCCGACGGCGCCCGGGCCATGGCGCTGATCTACGTGCCCGCGGGCGGCGACGGCTCGCCGTTCGTGGTGTCCGGCGCCCTGATCCAGATGGACCCCAACTCCACCCAGCACGTCGACCTCGCCGACTACGTGCGCGCGCCCAGCGGCTCGTCGATCTCGATCACCTCGCCGGACACGCTGAGCACCTCGCCGGTCGACGCCCTGCAGGGCCAGGCGACCTCCGGCACCGGGGTCGACCTGACCTCGATGCGCGGCTACGTCGGTCCGGGTGCGCTGATGGTCGAGGTCACCGACGCGTCCTCGCCCGGCCAGCAGGACGCCCGCACCTCCTACGTCTCGGTGCCGGTGCAGATCGGGCCGAAGCAGCCGGTGCTGCGCTGCCCGGCGTACACGGTGACGGTCATCGCCCGCGGCCCGGCGCGCACCGTCGACGTCCCGCGGCTGTGCCACGCGTGGCTGCCACAGGGCCTCGACCTGGACGACGTGAGGTTCACCGCGCGCTGGAAGACCGCGCCGCAGAAGGTCGACCTGCGCCAGACCGGCCAGGGCGGCCGGGCCGTCGTGCTGCACGCGCAGGACGACGCCCCCGACGGCCAGAACGCCGTGCTGCGGGTGGGTGTCGAGGGCGCAGCCGAGCAGTTCGACATCGGCGTGCGCGTCATCGGCATCGGCCCGGACGGCCAGATCAGCGCCTCGGTACCGCCGCCGTCGCTGCGTCCGGTCCAGCTCGGCGCCATCGAGCCCGGGGCGAGCCGCACGGTCGACCTGCGGCCCTACCTCAGCTCGCCTCTCGTCGACGCCGGCTGCACCATCACCGGGTCGAAGCCGTTGCAGGGCAACGGGATCAGCGGGTCCGGATCGGGCTGCAAGCTCACGGTGCGAGCGGGCGACCGGGCGAGCGGCGCCCAGCAGCTGCTGGTGACCGTGAGCGACGCGCCGGGCCGCGAGGCCGTCGGCCGGGTCAGCGTCAGCGTGCGCGGCAAGCCCCTGGCCCCGCAGAGCGTCTCGGCCGTGGCCGACCGCGTGCAGGGCGGTTCGGCCCGCGTCAGCTGGCAGCCGCCGGCCTTCGACGGCGGGCTGCCGGTGCAGCAGTACGAGGTGCGCTGGTCGGGCGGTGCGAAGAGCTGCACCGCGTCGCCGTGCACCATCACCGGGCTGAAGAACGGCACCGCGTACCGGTTCACGGTGCGGGCCCGCAACGCCGCGGGCTGGTCACCCGACGGCGGGCCGAGCCGGGCGGTCACCCCCGACACCGCCCCGCCGCCGATCAGCGGCGTCAGCGTGACCTCCACGGGTGACCGCACGCTGGGCATCCGCTGGGACCGCCCGTCGTTCGACGGCACCGCGGTCGACACCTACGAGGTGCAGTACACGAACGTCGGCGGGCACCCCGGCAGCCGCACGCTGCGGGTGAGCGCGACCTCCGCGCGCCTGCAGGGGCTGGAGAACGACGACCAGTACTCGATCCGGGTGCGCGGCCACAACAAGGCCGGCTGGGGGAAGTTCGGCCCGGCGGTGCGCGGGCAGTCGGTGGGCACCCCGCCCGCCGTCGCCGCGCCGACCCTCGAGCCGCGCACGCCCGGCGCCGGCGACGACAACGGCCAGGTGAAGATCACCTGGCAGCCGACCGACCCGAACGGCCCGCCGCTGACGCACTACACCGTCTACTACCGCGTGGACGGCGGCGGCTGGCAGTCGCTCGGGAACGTCTCGGCCGGGGCCACCCGGGTCAAGACCCACACCATCCCCTACGACGGGCGCACGTACGGCTACACCGTCACCGCCACCAACGGCGGCGGCAAGGAGTCGGCGCGCAGCAACGTCTCGAACTACCGCTCGGTCGGCATCCCGTCGACCCCCGGGACGCCCAAGGTCACCACCCCGTCGTCCAACACCCAGGCGACGGCGACGTTCCGGCTGGGCACCACGCGGGCCTCGCGCTTCACGCAGGTGAAGTGGGAGCTCGACAACGGGCGTACCGGCGCGTGGTCGTGCTCGAGCAACTGCCCCGAGAACACCTCGGTCAGCCGGCAGCTCGCCGGCCTGTCGGTCGACAACCAGCACCGCGTGCGGGTCTCGACCTGCAACGACGCCGGGCAGTGCTCGACCTGGTCGGCGTTCAGCAACGCCTTCCAGCCGTACGGGCCGCCGAAGAAGCCGGTGTCGCAGGGGTCGTCGGCCAACGCCCGCACCATCACCTACCGCTGGAGCCAGGACACCAACGGCCGGCCGATCAACGGGTTCCAGGTGCGCAGCCAGGGCACGACGCACGACCTCGGCGGCGGCGCCCGGTCGTGGGACCACACGTACAACCAGTGGGACACCGCGTTCTCGATCACGGTGCGCGCCAAGGACTCCACCGGGGCGTGGAGCGCCTGGACGACGATCAACGGTCGCACCGACAAGGAACCGGTGCCCGACAAGAAGATCACCAACGTCCATGCCGGCGCCAAGACCGGTGACTGCGGCAACTGCTACAAGGTGCTCTGGCACGCGCAGGGCGTCACGCCCGGCGGCTACACGCTGAAGTGCTTCCGCTCCGGGCGGTCCAGCGCGTTCTACACCGGCAACGTCACCGTCCTGGCGGGCGGCGGCAACTCCGGCGACTGGTGCTCGCTCGACCCGAACCTCGGGCCGAAGGTCAACGTGCAGATCTCGGGCGGGCCGTCCGGCACCGTCCAGTCCGGCTTCGTCGACTGGTACCCGTGATCGGCATGACCCCCGCAGAGCCCCTGTCCCGCAGAGCTTTCGACCGCAACGAGAACCCGACCGACCGACGTCCCGAAGAAGGAAGCAGGCAGCACCGATGACCGTCACCAACGAGCAGGTCGAGTGGTACGCGCAGACGTTCGAGGCCCTGGCCGCCAACGTCGAGCAGGCGCTCCTCGGCAAGGGGCACGTCGTGCGCCTCGCGCTCACCTGCATGCTGTCGGAGGGGCACCTGCTGCTCGAGGACTTCCCCGGCACGGGCAAGACGATGCTGGCGCGCGCGATCGCCGGCACGGTGCAGGGCAGCAACAGCCGGATCCAGTTCACGCCCGACCTGCTGCCCTCCGACGTCACCGGCGTGACGATCTACGAGCCCGGCAAGCAGACCTTCGAGTTCCACCCCGGCCCGATCTTCGCGACCATCGTGCTGGCCGACGAGATCAACCGCGCCTCGCCCAAGACGCAGTCCGCGCTGCTCGAGGTGATGGAGGAGGGGCGCGTGACGGTCGACGGCGTGCCGCACCCGGTGGGCCAGCCGTTCATGGTCATCGCGACGCAGAACCCGATCGAGCAGGCCGGCACCTACCGGCTGCCCGAGGCCCAGCTCGACCGGTTCCTGATGAAGACCTCGCTCGGCTACCCCGACCACGAGGCGACGATGGCGGTGCTCGCCGACGCGCGCACGCGCGACCGCACCGCCGCCCTGCGCCCGCTGGTGACGAGCTCGGTGGTCTCGGACATGTCCGCGCTCGCCGACGAGATCCACGTCGACCCGGCCGTGCTGTCCTACGTCAGCAAGCTCGCCGAGGAGACCCGCCGCCACCCCGACGTCCGGCTCGGGCTGTCGGTGCGCGGCTGCCTGGCCTTCGTGCGCTGCGCCAAGACCTGGGCCGCCTCTCAGGGGCGCGCGTACGTGGTGCCGGACGACATCAAGATGCTGGCCGAGCCGGTGCTGAGCCACCGCCTGCTCCTCACCGCCGAGGCGCAGTTCGCCGGCACGACCGTCGAGCAGGTCATCGGCCAGGTGCTCGCCGAGGTCGCGCCGCCCGTCGAGCGGGTCGCCTGATCACGATGCCCACCTCCCAGCCCACCCTCCGCGACGCTGCCGCGCGCGCCCGCGCGGGTGCTGCGCGTGCCCGCGCCGAGCAGCTCTGGCAGCGCACGGCCGCCGCCCGCCGTCCGGCCGGACGTGTGCTGGGCTGGGTGTCGCCGCTGGGCTGGACCGTGCTCGCGCTCGCCGTCGTGGCCTACCTCGTCGGACGCCGGCTGGGCTGGGTCGAGCTGGTCGTCGTGGCCGTCTCGTGCGCGGCGCTGTTCGTGCTGTGCTGCGTGCTCGTCGCGGGGCGCACCCGGCTCGAGGTCGTCGCCGAGGTGTCGCCGCACCGGGTCGCCGTGGGCGAGGCCGCGGGCGGTCGGGTGCTGGTCACCAACCACGCGCGCCGCACGCTGCTGCCGGTGCTGGTCGAGCTGCCGATCGGTGTCGGCGCGGCGCGGTTCGTGCTGCCCCAGATCGCCTCGGGCAGCACGCACGAGGAGCTGTTCGTCGTCCCGACCGAGCACCGCGGTGTCATCGACGTCGGTCCGGCGACGACGGTGCAGGGCGACCCGTTCGGGCTGGTGCGCCGCACCCTGACCTGGACCGACGTCACCCAGCTGTTCGTGCACCCGCGCACCGCGCCGCTCGAGAGCCTCGGGTCAGGACTGCTGCGCGACCTCGAGGGCGACACCACCGAGGACCTGTCGATGAGCGACCTCGCGTTCCACGCGCTGCGCGAGTACCAGCCGGGGGACGACCGGCGGTACATCCACTGGCGCTCGTCGGCCAAGCACGGCCGGCTGCTGGTGCGCCAGTTCCTCGACACCCGCCGATCGCACCTGGCCGTCGTCGTCGACACCGGGCTGGACGCCTACCGCGACGGCGAGCCGGACGCCGAGACCGCGATCAGCGTCGGCGCGAGCCTCGCGGTGCGCTCGATCCTCGACGACCAGGACACCACGATGTGCGCGGGCGACCAGAGCGCGAGCCGGGCCACCGCGCCGCTGACGCTGGACGCCATGGCACGCGTCGTGACCGGCAGCTGCGACCTGGAGTCCCTTGCGGCAGAGGCGGTCCGGCTCGCCCCGGACGTCAGCCTCGCCGTCGTGGTCACCGGCCCGCAGCGGCCGTTCGTCGACGTCCGGCGGGCGACCGCGCACTTCGAGCACGAGGTGCGCACCGTGGTGCTGGTCGTCGACCCGGCGGCCCGTGCCGGCGTCCAGCACGTCGCCGGCCTGACCGTCCTGACCCTGGCCGAGCTCGGCGAGCTGCGGTCCCTGCTCGTCTCGGGGGTGCGCGCATGAGCACGACCACCGGCGGCATCCCCGCCGCCGTCCCGCCGCCGCCGTCGCACCTGACTGGGTCGACGCCGGGGGCGCGCGAGCGGCTGGGCGCCGCGCTGCAGCAGCTGCGGCCCGGCACCGACCAGCTGGTCGACGGCGCCGCGGCCCTGGTGCTCGTGCTGGTCGCCGCCGTCGGCTTCCGGACGTCGTTCTACGGCCCGCGCTGGGCCGTGGCCGCGGTGCTCGGCGCGCTGCTCGGCCTGGCGATCGCCCACGTGGCGCGCACCTTCGCGCTGCCGGTGGTCGTCGGAGCGGTGGCCGTGGTCGCCGCGTACTTCCTGCTCGGCGGCCCGATGGCCGTGCGCGACCACCTCGCCCTCGGCGTCTTCCCGACCAGCCGCACCCTCGGCGACCTCGCGCACGCCGCGGTCCCGGGCTGGAAGGACCTGCTCACCACGCTCGCGCCGGTCGACGCCACGGGCCGCCTGGTGGCGCTGCCGTTCGCGTTCGCGCTGGTCGGCACCGCGGCGACCTACGGCGTCGCGCGGCGCTGGCGCTCGCCCGGCCTGGCTCTGGTGCCGCCGCTGGCGCTGCTGGTGCTCTCGATCGCGCTCGGCACGGTGCAGCCCGCCGCGACCTGGTTGCAGGGCAGCGGGTTCGCCCTGGTGGCGGTGCTCTGGCTGGTGGCGCGCACCGCCCGGCTGCGGTCGCGCCTGCAGAGCGGCACGGCCCGCACGACCCGGGCCGGCATCGCGGTGGGCCTGCTGGCGGTGTCGGTCGCGGTCGGCGTCCTGGCCGGGCCGGCGCTCGAGAGCCGCTCGGGCCACGCGCGCACCGTGTGGCGCACCGACCTGCAGCCGCCGTTCGACGTGGCGCAGCTGCCCAGCCCGCTGGCCGGCTTCCGCCGCTACACCGAGCCCAACCAGGCCGACCTGTTCGACAAGACGCTGCTCACGGTGCAGGGCCTGCCGTCCGGCGTGCCGCTGCGCATCGCGACGCTCGACAGCTTCGACGGCTCGGTGTGGGGCGCGGCCGGCAACGGCGAGGTCGGCACCGCCGAGCCCGGCGCGGCCTTCCGCCGGGTCGGCTCGCACCTCGCCACGACCGCGCGGGGCCGCGACGTCACGGTCACCGTGCAGGTGCCGGCGGGCGGGTACACCGACGTGTGGCTGCCGACCGTCGGCTCGGTGAGCGCCCTGAGCTTCGGCGGTCCGCGGGCCGAGCAGCTGCGCGACGAGCTGCGCTTCAACGTCGACACCGACAGCGGCGTGCTGCCCGGCCGGATCGGGCCGGGGGACTCGTACACGCTGCAGGCCGTCGTCCCCGACGACACCACCACCGAGCTGCCGGCCGAGCTGGACGCCGGGTCGGCGGGCTCGGTCGACACCGACAGCGTCGCGTTCGTCGACGACAAGCTCGACGGCTGGACCGGCGACGAGCAGGACCCCTACCGCCAGCTCGTCGCCACGGCGCGCTACATGCGCTCGGAAGGTGCGTACACCGACGGCGGCCCGCCCGGCAGCGCGCAGAACGTCTACCTGCCCGGCCACAGCATCGGCCGGCTCGCGCGGTTCGTCGGCTCGAGCCAGCTGGCCGGCGACGACGAGCAGTACGCCGCGACGCTGGCCCTGGTCGCGAACCGGCTCGGCCTGCCCGCCCGCGTGGTGCTGGGGGCGATCCCCGAGGGCGACGGCCAGGTCAAGGGCAAGGACGTGCACGCCTGGGTCGAGCTCAACCGGTCCGACGGCTCGTGGCTCGCGGTGCTGCCGCAGGCGTTCGTGCCCGACCGCAACAAGGTGCCGGACGTGCAGCAGCTGCGCTCGCAGCAGCAGCAGGTCGGCGCGCAGGTGCCGCCGCCGGCCGCGCAGAACCCGCCGAGCCTGCTGCAGGGTCCCGAGCAGGCGCAGAACGACACCCGCAGCAAGCGCAGCAAGCACAACCCGCTCGACCCGCGCGGCTGGCCGAGCTGGCTGCTGCGGCTGGTGCTCTTCGTCGTCGTGCCCGTGCTCGTCGTCCTCGGGGTGCACCTGCTGCTCGTGGCGCTGAAGCGCCGTCAGCGACGACGCCGGCGCACGACCGGCCCGCCGTCGACCCGCGTCGCCGCCGGGTGGCAGGACGTGCTCGACACCTCGCGCGAGCTCGGCCGACCGGTGCACCGCAAGGCGACCCGGCGCGAGCAGGTGCCGCAGCTCGTCGGCGCCCCGGACGACGTCGGGCGGCTGGCGACCACCGCCGACGCCTCGGTGTTCGGCCCCGGCGAGCCCACCGACGCCGAGGTGATCGCGTACTGGGCCGACGTCGACTCCGTGCGCGACGCGCTGCGGCAGGACGCCGGCCGCTGGCGCTCGCTGCGGGCCGACTGGGACGTGCGCACCCTGCGGCGCGACCGATCGCGAGACACCAGGAAGGCCACCCGCCGGTGAAGCTCAAGTTCAGCCTCGACTCGCCCGGCGGCGCGACCACCGACCTGGTGGCGACCGTCGACGCGGCCACGACCGTGGGCGACCTCGCGCGCTACCTGGTGCAGGTCGACCCCTCACGCCGCAGCGGTGCCGCGGCACCGGCCGGCAGCGGCGACTTCACCCTGTCGCACGTCGACGAGAGCTACCGGGCGCTCGACCCGCGGCTGACCGTCGGTGAGGCCGGCCTGCGCTCCGGCGCGCACCTCACCGTCACCCGGCGCAGCGACAGCTACGTCGACCAGAGCACGCCGGTGGCCGTCGCCGTCGTGACCTCGGGGCCGGACGCCGGGCAGGAGTTCCCGCTCCAGCGCGGGACGTCGTACGTCGGGCGCAGCCGGGGCGTCGACGTCCGGCTGAGCGACCCGTCGGTCTCGCGCCGGCACGCCAAGCTGCTCGTCACCGACGTCGTGGAGGTGGTCGACCTCGGCTCGGCCAACGGCATCAGCGCCGGCGGGGACGTCGTCGACCGGGCGCTGCTGGGCGCGGCCGGCACGGTCCGGATCGGCGACACCGAGCTGCAGGTGCGGGTCACCGAGGGCGCGGCGGGCGTGGTCAGCTCGACGTCCGGCGTGGCGTTCGCCCGCTCGCCGCGCATCGCGCCGGTCTACGAGGGCCACGAGTGGAAGGTCCCCGACCTGCCCGAGCGCGCTCGCAAGGTGCGCTTCCCGTGGATCGCGATCATCATCCCGCTGGTCCTGGGCTTCGGGCTGTTCGCGATCACGCAGAGCAAGTACGCGCTCGTCTTCGTCCTGCTGACGCCGCTGATGATGCTCGGCATGGCCGTCGAGCAGCGCCGCGACGCCGCGAAGGACTTCGAGGACGACATGCAGGACTTCCGCGAGGACCTCGGCCTGCTGGCCGAGCGGATCCGCGGCGCCCTGGTCGAGGAGCACCAGGTGCGGCTCGGCGAGCTGCCGTCCGCCGCCGAGTGCTGCGCGGCCGCCGGCTCCCTGACGCCGCTGGTGTGGACCCGACGTCCGGGCGAGCCTGGCTTCGCCCAGTGGCGGCTCGGCACCGGGCGCCAGCCCTCGCGCTCGACGATCGTCATGCCGGAGGTCGGCCGCTCGAAGGTCGAGGCCTGGCAGGAGACCGCCGCCTCGCTCGACGGGCTGAACGCCGTCGACGACGTGCCCGTGCCCGCCGACCCGTTGCAGGACGGCGCGACCGGGGTCGCCGGGCCGCGCGCGGTCGCCCTGCCAGCGGCGCGCGCGCTGGTGACCCAGACCGTGGCGCTGCACTCGCCGTCCGAGGTGGTGCTGGTGTCGTTCGCCTCCGAGCGCACCTCGCGCGACTGGGACTGGCTCAAGTGGCTGCCGCACGTCGCCTCGCCGCACAGCCCGCTCGAGGCGCGCCACCTGGCGAACACGGGCCCGGCGTGCAGCGCGCTGCTGAGCGAGCTCGAGGACCTGCTCGAGGGCCGAGAGCCGCTGCGCGACAGGAAGTCCGACGTCGCCGCCGAGCCGACGGTCGTCGTCCTGGTCGAGGACGACGCGCCCGTCGACCGGGCCCGGCTGGTGCAGCTGGCCGAGCGCGGCTGGCACCGCGGCGTCGTCGTGCTGTGGCACGCCGAGCGGGTCGAGCTGCTGCCCGCGGCCTGCCGCACCTTCGTGCAGGTCGCCGCCGACGGCACCGCCCAGGTCGGGTACGTGGGCGAGAGCCGGCTCTACCTGCCCGTGCACCCGGACGTCGTCGAGGCCGAGACCGCGCTGGCCACGGCCCGGGCGATGTCGGCCGTGGTCGACTCGGGCGCCCCGGTCGACGACGACAGCGACCTGCCGCGTGCGGTCTCGCTGCTCTCGCTCACCGGTCCCGAGCTCGCCACCTCGCCGGACGCCGTCATCGAGCGGTGGGGCGAGAGCCGGTCGATCCTCACCGGACCCTTCGCGCCGCAGCGGCTCCCGCGCCAGCCCGGCACGTTGCGCGCCGTGGTCGGCCAGTCGTCGCAGGGCACGCTCACCGTCGACCTGCGGGCCGACGGCCCGCACGCCCTGGTCGGCGGCACCACCGGCTCGGGCAAGTCCGAGCTGCTGCAGGCCTGGATCCTCGGCATCGCGGCCGCGCACTCGCCGCAGCGCGCGACCTTCCTGCTCGTCGACTACAAGGGCGGCTCGGCCTTCCGCGACTGCGTCAACCTGCCGCACACCGTCGGCCTGGTCACCGACCTGAGCCCGCACCTGGTGCGCCGGGCGCTGGCCAGCCTGTCGGCCGAGCTGCGGCACCGCGAGCACCTGCTGGCGCAGCACAAGGCCAAGGACCTGGTCGAGCTCGAGCGGCGCGGCGAGGTCGACGCCCCGCCCAGCCTGATCATCGTGGTCGACGAGTTCGCGGCCCTGGTGCAAGAGGTCCCCGAGTTCGTCGACGGCGTCGTCAACGTCGCCCAGCGCGGGCGTTCCCTCGGCCTGCACCTGGTGCTGGCCACCCAGCGTCCGGCCGGCGTCATCAAGGACAACCTGCGGGCCAACACCAACCTGCGGCTCGCGCTGCGCATGGCCGACGAGAGCGACAGCACCGACGTCCTCGACTCGCCCGCGGCCGCGTTCTTCGACCCCGCGCTGCCCGGCCGCGCGGTGTCGAAGACCGGCCCGGGCCGGCTCACGCCGTTCCAGACCGCCTACGCCGGCGGCTGGACGTCGGACGTCGAGCCCACGCCCGAGATGACCGTCGAGACGTTGCAGTTCGGCGGGGCGGTCGAGTGGCTGGCGCCCGTCGAGGACGACCAGCAGGACACCCGGGAAGCGTTGGGCCCCACCGACATCCAGCGGCTGGTCGGCACCATCACCGGTGCGTCCGCCCAGGCCGAGCTGCCGCAGCCGCGCAAGCCGTGGTTGCCCGAGCTGGCCGACCACTACGAGCTCGCCGCCCTGCCGACGTCCCGCCGCGACGACGAGCTCGTCTTCGCCGTCGGCGACGACCCCGACCGCCAGGCGCAGCCCGTGGTGTCGTTCCGCCCCGACCTCGAGGGCAACCTCGCGGTCTACGGCGCCTCCGGATCGGGCAAGTCGGTGATGCTGCGCAGCCTCGCCGTCGCGGCGGGCTACACGGTGCGCGGCGGCCCGTGCCACGTCTACGGCCTGGACTTCGCCGGGCGCGGCCTGTCGATGATCGAGACGCTGCCGCACGTCGGCGCCGTCATCCACGGCTCGGACGACGAGCGGGTGCAGCGCCTGCTCACCCAGCTGCGCGAGACGATCGACGAGCGGGCCGAGCGCTACAGCCGGGTCAGCGCCGCCACCATCACCGAGTACCGCCGCCTCGCCGACGCGCCGCAGGAGCCGCGGCTGCTGGTGCTCGTCGACGGCCTCACGGCGTTCCGCCAGGCCAACGACACCGCCAAGCGCCAGCGCTGGCTCGACCTGTTCTCGTCGATCGCCGGTGACGGCCGGCCGGTCGGCGTGCACGTGGTCGTGGCGATCGACCAGCGCAACGGCATGTGGCCCGCACTCGGCGCCGCGGTGCCGACGCGGCTGGTGCTGCGCATGGCGCACGCCGACGACTACTCGTTCCTGTCCGCCCCGGCCGACGTGCTGAGCCTGGCGTCCGCGCCGGGCCGCGGCCTGCTGGGCAACCAGGAGCTGCAGGTCGCGGTGCTCGGCGGCACGAGCGACGTGTCGGCCCAGGCCCGCGCGGTCGCGGCGTTCGGCGCCGCCATGCGCAAGGCCGGTGTCGGCGAGGCCCCGGCCGTGCGCAGCCTCGGCGACCGCACGCCGCTCGCCGAGCTGCCGGCGCAGGCCGACGGCCGCCCGGTCGTCGGCGTCAGCGCCGAGACCCTCGGGCCGCAGACCATCGACCCGGTCGGCACCTTCGTGGTCACCGGCCCGGCGGGCAGCGGGCGCACCACGGCGGTGCGCACCGTCGTCCGGGCCGTGCAGCGGTGGCGGCCGTCGGTCGAGGCGTACCTGTTGTCCCCCAAGCGATCCCGGCTGCGCGACGACCCGATGTGGCGCCAGGTCGCGTCCGGCCAGGACGAGATCGTCGAGCTCGCGCGCGAGCTGACGCGGCGGCTGGAAGCGGGTTCGCTCGCGCCCAGCAGCCTGGTCGTCGCGGTCGAGAGCATCGGCGAGGTCGCCGACGGCCGCAGCGAGGACGACGTCACCGAGCTGGTCAAGGCGCTCGTCGAGCACGAGCAGCTGGCCGTCGTCGAGGGCGACACCTCCGACCTGTCGTCCGGCTACGGGCTGCCCGGCGTGGTCAAGACCACCCGCAGCGGCGTCGTCCTGCAGCCCGACGGCTTCGAGGGGCAGACCTTGTTCCGCACCGACTTCCCGGCCGTGACCGACCCCGACGTCCCTGCGGGGCGCGGTTTCGTCGTCCAGAAGGGCCGGGCAGAGCTGGCGCAGGTCGCGGTGGACGACGGGGGAGTCCTCCCCATCGACGCCCCCGCCGACTCGCTCTAGGTTTTCCAGCAGGCCGGACCGACCGGCAGGACCCAGCAGGAGGGACGCAGATCATGGCGAACGCGACGACGGACGGCGGCAGCGGCGGGGGCAGCTCGTTCAAGGGCATGAACCCCGAGGTCGTCAAGACCCAGGCCAACCACCTCGAGAACCTGGCCGGCGAGATCCAGAAGCTGATCCACAAGCTCGAGGGCGAGACGCAGCGGCTGCAGGAGGCCTGGCGCGGTCCGGACTCCAAGCGCTTCCAGTCGCAGTGGGAGGGCGAGCACAAGGCCTCGCTGAAGCACGCGAAGAAGCTCATCGAGGAGATGGCGCAAACCGCCAAGGCCGAGGCCAAGCAGCAGATCGCCACCTCGCAGTGACCTCGCGGGCCACGGCCCGCCGCCCGACCCACCACCGCAGACCTGAAGGGGAAAGACCATGACGCTCAACCAGGGGATGGACGTCCAGCGCGTCCGCGAGATCGCCGCCCAGCTGAAGAAGGACGCCAAGACGCTCGACGACGTCCAGAGCCGGATCCAGAACGCCGTCAACCGCATCGGCGAGAACTGGCACGGCACCGACGCCAGCCGCTTCATCAGCGACTGGAACAGCCACAGCAAGAAGCTGACCGTGGCGGCCAGCGACATCACCGCCATGGGCAAGGCGTGCGACCGCAACGCCGACCAGCAGGAGGCCACCTCCAAGTGAGGTGAGCGGGTGCGCGCAGGGGCGCGCCGGCAGACGACGAGGGGCACCCGGGATCTCCCGGGTGCCCCTCGTCGCGTGGTGCGTCAGGTCAGCGCGGTCAGCGCTCGACCTCGCCGCGGATGAAGGCCTCGACGCTCGCGCGGCCCTCGTCGTCCGGGCGCTGCACGGGCGGGGACTTCATCAGGTACGACGACGCCGACAGCAGCGCGCCGCCGATGCCGCGGTCCTTGGCGATCTTCGCCGCGCGGATCGCGTCGATGATGATGCCGGCGGAGTTCGGGGAGTCCCAGACCTCGAGCTTGTACTCGAGGTTCAGCGGGACGTCGCCGAACGCGCGCCCCTCGAGGCGCACGTACGCCCACTTGCGGTCGTCGAGCCACTGGACGTAGTCCGACGGGCCGATGTGCACGTTCTTGGCACCGAGGTCGTGGCCGATGTTGGACGTGACGGCCTGGGTCTTCGAGATCTTCTTGGACTCGAGGCGGTCGCGCTCGAGCATGTTCTTGAAGTCCATGTTGCCGCCGACGTTCAGCTGGTACGTGCGATCGAGCACGACGCCGCGGTCCTCGAACAGCTTGGCCATCACGCGGTGGGTGATGGTCGCGCCGACCTGCGACTTGATGTCGTCACCGATGATCGGGACGCCGGCGTCCTCGAACTTCTGGGCCCACACGGGGTCGGAGGCGATGAAGACCGGCAGGGCGTTGACGAAGGCCACGCCCGCGTCGATCGCGCACTGCGCGTAGAACTTGTCGGCCTCCTCCGAGCCCACGGGCAGGTACGACACGAGCACGTCGGCCCGCGCGTCCTTCAGCGCCTGGACGACGTCGACCGGCTCGGCGTCGGACTGCTCGATGGTCTCGAGGTAGTACTTGCCGAGGCCGTCCAGGGTCGGGCCGCGCAGGACGGGGACGTCGAGCGGCGGGACGTCGCAGATCGTGATGGTGTTGTTCTCGCTCGAGACGAGCGCCTCGGACAGGTCGAAGCCGACCTTCTTGGCGTCGACGTCGAACGCGGTGACGAACTCGATGTCACGGACGTGGTAGTCGCCGAACATCACGTGCATCAGGCCCGGCACGGTGCCACTGGCGTCGGCGTCCCGGTAGTAGTGCACGCCCTGGACGAGCGACGAGGCGCAGTTGCCGGCGCCGACGATGGCTACGCGGACGGATCCCATGCGGTTCTCCTTCATCGGGGGTTCTCTTCGGTGGTGCTCTCGGTGGTGCTGCTGTCCCGCTCGTGCGAGATGAGCTCGTTCAGCCAGCGCACCTCGCGCTGGACGGACTCCAGGCCGTGGCGCTGGAGCTCGAGCGTGTACTGGTCGGCGCGCTCGCGGCTGCGGGCGACCGAGGTGCTGACCTGGTCCAGCCGCTCCTCGAGCCGGCTGCGCCGGCCCTCGAGGATGCGCAGCCGGACGTCGGTCGGCGTGCGCGCGAAGAACGCGAACCGCACGCCGAAGCTGTCGTCCTCCCACGACGTCGGCCCGGACTCGTCGACGAGGGCGTCGAAGTGCTCCTTGCCGGCGGCCGTGAGCTCGTACACGATCCGGGCCCGTCGACCCGCCGGGGCGGCGTCGGCACCGGCGGCGCGCTCGGTGATCCACCCGTGCTCGGACAGCTGCTTGAGGCAGGGGTAGAGGGTGCCGTAGCTGAGCGCCCGGAACGGCCCGAGCACGCTGGCGAGCCGCTTGCGCAGCTCGTACCCGTGCAGGGGGCTGTCGTGCAGCAGGCCCAGGACCGCGAGGTCGAGGACGTCGGAACGGCGTGCCACGTCGACCTCCTCGCCCTGGGTGGGTGCTCTGCCGCGGACCGTGCGATGATCGGTCCGCACCTCGGCGCGATGTATCGCGCCGATATATTGCACTGTAGGCGGCCCGCGGCCGCCAGGCAAACCGCTCGCGTCGCGGCCGTCCTCGGGGGATGCCGTGACGACCTGGTGAAGGCGACCCGTTCGAGTGGGTGCCCGGCCCGACCCGCCGCATACTGGACGACGTCCGGCCCCGTGCGGCGGCCACCGACCCCCAGACACTGGAGACCAGCGCCCCGTGCGACGCATCGTCGACTACCCCCGAGCCGGCAAGCGAGGCTGGCGCCGCTTCGTCCCCTCCTGGAAGCTCGTGCTGGGCAGCGGTCTGGTGGTGTTCCTGCTGGGGCTGGCCGGGTTCGCCGTCCTCTACGCGTCGGTCGACGTGCCCGACCCGAACAAGCTGGTCACGGCCAACGCCTCGGTCGTCTACTGGTCGGACGGCAAGACCGAGCTGGGCCGCTTCGGCGACGTCAACCGGCGCTCGATCCCGATCTCGCAGATGCCCGACGACTTGCAGAAGGCTGTGCTCGCCGCGGAGGACCGCTCCTTCTACGACAACATGGGGTTCTCGCCGCGCGGCATCGGCCGCGCCGTGTGGGTCAAGCTGCGCGGCGGCTCGACCCAGGGCGGCTCGACGATCACCCAGCAGTACGTCAAGAACTACTTCCTGACCCAGGACCGCACGGCCACCCGCAAGGCCAAGGAGTTCGTCATCTCCTTGAAGGTCGAGCAGGTCGAGAGCAAGAACCAGATCCTCGAGAACTACCTCAACACCATCTACTTCGGCCGCGGTGCCTTCGGCGTCGAGACGGCCAGCAAGGCCTACTTCGGCAAGTCGGCGCAGGACCTCTCGCTCGCCCAGAGCGCGCTGCTCGCGGCGGTGATCCGCAGCCCCGGGCTGTACGACCCGGTGACGCACAAGGACAACGCCCAGGCGCGCATGGACTACGTGCTCGACGGCATGGTGCGCGAGGGCTGGATCACCCAGGCCGAGCGCGACAAGGTCAGGTACCCCAAGATCGCCAAGCGCAGCCAGGACAACCGGCTCGGCGGCACCAACGGCTACCTGCTCAAGACCGTGCGCCAGGAGGTCATCAAGAGCGCCGGCCTCACCGACGCCGACATCGACCGCGGCGGCCTGAAGATCGTCAGCACCTTCGACAAGCACGCGCAGGCGGCAGCCGTCGCGGCGATGAAGGACAAGATGCCGACCACCGGTGACAAGGGCGTGCGCGCCGGGCTCGTCGCCGTCAAGCCGGACGACGGCGCCGTCGTCGCGATGTACGGCGGCCCGGACGCGGTGAAGCAGGAGTTCAACGCCGCGACCCAGGCGGTCATGCAGGCGGGGTCGACGTTCAAGCCCTTCGCCCTCACCGCCGCGCTGAAGGAGGGCATCTCGCTGCGCTCGCGCTACGACGGGCGCTCGCCGCAGACGTTCGGCGGCAACTACGAGGTGAGCAACTTCGGCAACACCTCGTTCGGCACGATCGACCTGCTCACGGCGACCGCGAACTCGGTCAACACCGTGTACGTCGGCCTGAACCAGGACGTCGGCCCCGACAAGACGGTCGAGGCCGCGGTCGCCGCGGGGTACCCGAAGAAGACCGCCGGCCTGCAGGACAACGCCGGCAACGTCCTCGGCACCGCCTCGCCGCACGTCATCGACGTCGCCGACGCGTACGCCACCTTCGCGGCCCAGGGCGTGCACACCGCGGCGTACACGCTGAAGTCGGTGACGCTGGCCAACGGCGACGACGTCTACAAGGCGCAGGTGCAGCGCAAGCGCGTGTTCGACACCGACGTCATGGCCGACCTCACCTACGCGCTGCGCGGCGTGGTCGACCACGGCTCGGGCGCCTACGCGGGCAGCAACCTCGGCCGCCCGGCCGCCGGCAAGACCGGCACCTCGCAGGAGAGCCGGTCGGCGTGGTTCGCCGGGTACACCCCGCAGCTGGCCACCGCGGTCGGCATGTACCGGCAGGGCAAGGGCGGCAAGGTCGAGTCGCTGTCGGGCCTCGGCGGCCTGAGCAACGTGACCGGCGCGTCGTTCCCGGTCGAGATCTGGACCGAGTTCATGAAGGCGGCGCTCGAGGGCCAGAAGGTCGAGCAGTTCCCGGACCCGGTGTACGTCGGCAAGAGCAACGTCCCGACCTCCACCCAGACGCCCACCACGCAGACGCCGACGACGCAGACGCCTACGCAGACCAAGACCCCGACGCAGACGCCGACGACGCAGACGCCGACCCAGACGCCCACGCAGTCGCCGACGATCACCGTCCCGGTCCCGCCCACCACGCCGCCGCAGTCGCCGTCCGCGACGGCCGGCTCCGGCGGCGGGGGTGCCGGCAACGGCGCCGGAGCGGGTGGCGGTGCGCCACCGGGCGGGTGAGGTGCGCGATGATGCGCCGGTGGCCCCCGACCTGACCGGCGCGGACGGCGCGACCGGCGTGGTCGCCCCGTCGCGCGAGGACCCGTTCGTCCGGGCCTCGTCCGCCGTGGTGGGCGGGCCCTCGGGCGAGCGCGTCCGTCCTGGCCGGCACGGCTGGTGGACCGCGGTGCGCGTCCTCGTCGTCCTGTCGATGGTGGTGCTGGCCCTCGGCGTCGTCGGGAAGCAGCACTGCCGGGCGCAGGGCTGGTCGACGCCCGACCAGTTCTTCCACGCCTGCTACAGCGACCTGCCGCTGCTGTACGAGCAGAGCGGGCTGTCGCAGGGTGTCGTGCCGTACGTCGACTCGGCCGGCGGGTCCTACCTGGCGCAGCCGGTGCTGACCGGGCTGGCCATGTGGGCCGTCGCGCAGGTCACGCCGTCCGGCGACCTGGTGCCCCGCGACCGCGCGTACTTCGACGTCTCGACCGTGCTGGTGGCGGTGCTGCTCGTGGGGCTGGTCTGGCTGACGGCGTCCGCCGCCGGACGTCGACGACCCTGGGACGCCGCGGTCGTGGCCCTGAGCCCGCTGGTCGCGCTGTCGGCCCTGGTGTCGCTGGACCTGCTGGGCGTGACCCTCGCGGCGGGCGGGCTGCTGGCCTGGGGGCGGCGACGGCCGCTGCTGGCCGGCGTGCTGCTCGGGCTCGCGGTGACCGCGCGCAGCTACCCGGTGGTGCTCCTGCTCGTGCTGGCCCTGCTGGCCGCGCGCACCGGCCGCTGGCGCGAGTGGGCCGTGACCGCCGCCGCAGCGGTCGGCACCACGGTCGCCGTGCTGGCGCCCTGGTGGGTGCTCAACGCCGACGGCGTGAAGGCCGCCTACCAGTCGTGGCAGCGCAGCAGCGCGGGCTACGGCTCGCTGTGGGTGCTGCCGCAGACGGTCGCGTCGGACCCGCGGCCGCGCTGGGTGACCAAGCTCGGGCTCGAGCCGCACACGCTGTCGGCCGGCGCCGTCACCACGCTGTCGGTGCTCGGCGTGGTGCTGGCCCTGGTCGTCGGGCTGCTGCTGGTGCTGGCCACCGACCGTCGTCCGCGGGTGGCGCAGGTGGCCTTCGTCGTCCTGGCGGTGGTCGTGCTCACCGGCAAGTCGTGGCCGGTGCAGGCCTCGCTGTGGCTGCTGCCGCTCGCGGCGCTGGCCCGGCCGCGCTGGCGCGACCAGCTGGTGTGGGTGGGGGCCGAGGCGACCTACTTCTTCGGCGTCTGGCTGTACGTCGGGGCGCAGTCCAACCCCGACCGGGGGCTGCCGGGCTCCTGGTACTCGCTGCTGCTGCTCGTGCGCGCCGCCGGGCTGCTCTGGCTGGTCTGGTGCGTGGTGCGCGACGCCCGCCGTCCCGAGCACGACGTCGTGCGGGCCAGCGGTGAGGACGACCCCCTCGGCGGGCCGTTCGAGGGCGCGGACGACGCGCTCGTCGTCCGCTTCGGCTGACCGCGCGGGTGCGGCGCGGCCAGGCCTGTGGACGGATTTCCCCGGGGTGAGCGCGAGCCGGTAGTCTTGACCCCGTCGTCGCGGGCCCCGGCCGGTGGATCCGGCCACCGGGTGCCGCGACGCACGACGTATCAGCCCTCCTGTCACGGAGAGACCGTGGCCGCCTGAGTCCAGAGGAGGTGGGTTAACGCATGCGTCACTACGAGCTCATGGTGATCCTCGACCCCGATCTCGAGGAGCGCACCGTCGCACCGAGCCTCGACAAGTTCCTCAACGTCATCCGCAAGGGTGGCGGCACCGTCGAGAAGGTCGACGTCTGGGGACGTCGCCGGCTTGCGTACGACATCAACAAGAAGTCCGAGGGCATCTACGCCGTCGTCGACATGCACGCCGAGCCGGCGCTCGCGCAGGAGCTCGACCGCCAGCTCGGGCTCAACGAGTCCGTGATGCGCACCAAGCTCATCCGTCCCGAGGTGCGCTGACGCCGCTCGGTCCTCGCGACCGACCGACGTCCACCACCCACCGCAGAACCGAAGGGCAGGCCATGGCAGGCGACACCATCATCACGATCGTCGGCAACCTCACGGGTGACCCCGAGCTGCGCTTCACGCCGTCCGGCGCGGCCGTCGCGAACTTCACGATCGCCTCGACCCCGCGCTCGTTCGACCGCCAGACGAACGAGTGGAAGGACGGCGAGACGCTGTTCATGCGCTGCTCGGTGTGGCGCGAGGCGGCCGAGAACGTCGCCGAGTCGCTCACCCGCGGCACCGCGGTGATCGCCCAGGGTCGGCTGCAGTCGCGCAGCTACGAGACCAAGGAGGGCGAGAAGCGCACCGTGGTCGAGATGCAGGTCGACGAGATCGGCCCGAGCCTGCGGCGCGCGACGGCCAAGGTCACCAAGGCCCAGCGCGGCGGTGGCGGCGGCTTCGGCGGCGGTGGGCAGGGCGGCGGCCAGGGTGGTGGCGGCTACGGCGGCGGCCAGGGTGGCGGCGGCTGGGGCGGCCAGGGCGGCCAGGGCGGCGGCCAGCAGGCCGACGACCCGTGGGCGACCGGTCCCTCCGGCGGCAGCAGCTCCGGCGGCCAGGGCGGCGGCGGCTTCAACGACGACCCGCCGTTCTGATCCGCAGCCCCGCGCGGACCACCAGGACGACGAGCACGACCAGCACGACCCGCCCGGCCTGACCGGGCACCGACCAGCAGTTCCGAACCGACCATCCCGGGCCGACCTCGCACGCGGCCCGGGCTCCACGAAAGGGGAGCTCCACGATGGCAAAGCCCGTTGTGCGCAAGCCGAAGAAGAAGGCCAACCCGCTCAAGGCGGCGAAGGTCGAGTACATCGACTACAAGGACACCGCGCTGCTGCGCAAGTTCATCTCGGACCGCGGCAAGATCCGCGCGCGCCGCGTCACCGGTGTCTCCGTCCAGCAGCAGCGGCAGATCGCCAGCGCGATCAAGAACGCCCGCGAGATGGCGCTGCTGCCCTACTCGAGCTCTGCTCGCTGATCGGGGGAGGACCCAGATGAAGCTCATCCTCACCCAGGAGGTCACCGGCCTCGGTGCCCCCGGCGACGTCGTCGACGTCAAGGACGGCTACGCCCGCAACTTCCTGATCCCGCGCTCGCTCGGCACGCCTTGGACCAAGGGCGGGCAGAAGCAGGTCGACGCGATCCAGAAGGCGCGCGCGTCCCGCGAGATCGCCACGCTCGAGCAGGCCCAGCAGGTCAAGGCGCAGCTCGAGGGCCGCACCGTCCGCCTGCAGGCGCAGGCCGGTGCCAGCGGTCGCCTGTTCGGCGCGATCACCACGGCGGACGTCGCCGAGGCCGTCGCGCAGAACGGTGGCCCGACGCTCGACCGCCGCAAGATCGAGCTCGGCCAGCCGATCAAGGCCGTGGGCCGTCACGACGTGAGCGTGCGGCTGCACCCGGAGGTCGCCGCCACGGTGGCCCTCGAGGTCGTCGCCGGCTGACCGTCGTCCGGCTCCCGTCGAGGCCCGCACCCCCACCCGGGGTGCGGGCCTCGCGGCGTCCCCGGTTCTTTCCCTCACCCGTGCCGGTTTCCCTCGCAGATGCCGCTGCGGAGCTGCTGCCAGCGGCATCTGCGAGGGAAAGACACCGGCGGGGCGGTCAGCGGGTGGCGCCGACGACGGCCCAGCCGTCACCGCGCGCGCGCCAGGCCAGCAGCACGCCGCGGGCGAGCATGAACAGGCCGAACCCCCACCACAGCCCGGACGTCGCCACGCCGCCCGAGCGCACCAGCAGCGCCACCGGCAGGTAGGCGACCAGCTGCACCAGCGCCGCGCCGGCGAGCCAGCGCCCGTCGCCCGCGCCGATCAGCACGCCGTCCAGCACGAACACCAGGCCGCTCAGCGGCTGCTGCAGCCCGACCACGACCAGGGCGGTCGCGAGCGCGGCCTGCACCTCGGCGTCCGGGGTGAACAGCGCCGGCAGCACGGCGTGCAGCGCCACGACCAGCCCGCCCAGGACGACGCCGCACAGCACGCCCCAGCGCACCATGAGCGCGGTGAGCGCGCGGGCCCGGGCGACGTCCGAGCCGCCGAGGGCGTGGCCGGTGAGCGACTGCGCGGCGATGGCGAGCGCGTCGAGGGCGAAGGCGAGGAAGGTCCAGACCGTGGCCGACACCTGGTAGGCCGCGAGCGTGACGTCGCCGCCGGACGCCGCCACCCACGTGGTCAGCAGCAGCACGGCTCGTAACGCCAGGGTGCGCACGAGCAGCGGTCCGCCGTCGCGGGCGGCGCCGAGAACGCGTCCGGGGTGCGGCCGCAGGTGCCCGCCGTGGGGTGCGTGGCGATGCACGCCCCGGACGACGACCGCGAGCAGCGCCCCGGCCATGAGCCACTGCGCCACCACCGTGCCGGTGGCCGAGCCCGCGATGCCGAGGTCGAGGCCCAGCACGAAGGTCACGTTGAGCGCGAGGTTCAGCGAGAAGCCGAGCACGGCGACCACGAGCGGCGTGCGGGTGTCGCGCAGCCCGCGGAGCACGCCGGTGGCGGCCATCACGACGAGCATCGCCGGCAGGCCGAGCGCGCTGATCCGCAGGTACGTGACCGCCTGCGCGGTGGCCGCGCCGGAGGCGCCGAGCAGGTCGGCGACCGGCGCCGCGAAGGCCAGCAGCAGCGCGCCGGTGGCCACGCCCGTGCCCGCCGCCAGCCAGAGGCCGTCGACGCCGACGCCCAGCGCGCCGGGCAGGTCGCCCGCGCCGGCCCGGCGCGACACGGCGGCGGTCGTGCCGTACGCGAGGAAGACGAACACCCCGGCCGCCGTCGAGAGCGCCGCCGCGGCCACGCCGAGCCCGGCCAGCGGCACGGTGCCCAGGCGCCCGACGACCGCCGAGTCGGCGAGCAGGAACAGCGGCTCGGCGACGAGCGCCAGGAACGCCGGGACGGCGAGCCGCAGCACCTCGCGCGCGGTGCCGTCCGCATGCTGGATGGCGGGTCCTCCGATCCGGTCCGGGGCAGAAGTTTCTTCCGTCCACAGCATGTGCACACCCGTCGGCGCAGGAGCTGAGCACGGACCGCCCGACCGCACCGGGTGCTCGTCCACAGGGCTCCCCACAGGCTGTGGGCGGCCGTCAACAGGTCGTCCACACCTTCTCACCAGGGACGTCCCCAGGGGCGTTTGGGCTTGTCGGCGGCGTCTGGTGCACTACGTGCAGAGGGTCGCGGCGGGGCAAGTCCGGGAGGGTTCACAGGTGTCGATCGCCGACGTCGAGGCGCAGGACTACGGACCGCCGCCGTCGAGCCCGGGGGAGTCGTTCGACCGCACCCCGCCGCAGGACGTCGCCGCCGAGCAGTCCGTGCTCGGCGGCATGATGCTGAGCAAGGACGCCATCGCGGACGTCGTCGAGGTGCTGCGCAGCAACGACTTCTACCGGCCGGCCCACGAGCTGGTCTACGACGCGGTGCTCGACCTCTACGGCCGGGGCGAGCCCGCCGACGCGGTGACGGTGTCCGACGAGCTCACCAAGCGCGGCGACCTGGCCCGGGTGGGCGGCGCGCCGTACCTGCACACGCTCATCTCCTCGGTGCCCACGGCCGCCAACGCCGGCTACTACGCGCGCATCGTGCGCGAGCGCGCGGTGCTGCGCCGGCTGGTCGACGCCGGCACCAAGATCGTCCAGCTCGGCTACGCCACCACCGGCGGCGACGTCGACGACTTGGTCAACGCCGCGCAGGCCGAGGTCTACGCGGTCACCGAGCGGCGCACCAGCGAGGACTACCTGCCGATCGGTCAGATCATCGAGCCGACGGTCGACGAGATCGAGGCGGCCGGCCACCGCGGCGAGGGCATGATCGGCGTCCCCACGGGGTTCGCCGACCTCGACCGGCTCACCAACGGCCTGCACCCGGGCCAGATGATCGTCCTCGCGGCAAGGCCGGCGATCGGGAAGGCGCTGTCGCTCGACACGCCCCTGCCCACTCCCCAGGGCTGGACCACCATGGGCGAGGTCCGGGTGGGCGACGAGGTGCTCGGCGCCGACGGGCGTCCGACCCGCGTCGTCGCCGCCACCGACGTGATGCTCGACCGCCCCTGCTTCGAGGTGCACTTCTCGGACGGCTCGGTGCTCGTGGCCGACGAGGAGCACCAGTGGCTGACCGAGACGCGCGCATCCCGGCGCAGCGCGCAGGCGGCTCGGGTGGGAGCGAACGGATACCGCAACCAGCGCACCTTCGCCGCGGTCCGGACGACGGCCGAGATCGCGCAGACCCTGCGCTGTGCCACGAAGGACCGACGGCTCAACCACAGCGTCCCGACCACGAAGCCCGTGGCCCTGCCCGCGCGTGACCTCCTGCTGCAGCCGTACACGCTCGGTGCTTGGCTCGGCGACGGCACCTCCCACGCGTCGAGCCTGACCAGCGCGGATCCCGAGATCGTGCTGCGGCTGGAGGCCGACGGCCTGGTCGTGACGCCGACAGCCGCGACCATGCGCTACTCCCTCAAGCTGCCGGTCGAGCCCGTGGCCGCGCGCGCCTGCGTGGTGTGCGGCGCGGCCTTCGTGCCGCAGACGAGCCAGGTCCGCACCTGCGGGCGTTCCTGCGGTGGCCGGGCGAAGGCCGTCAGCGCGCCCGTGCCTCGCCCGACGTGCCCGGACTGCGGAGTGCCGACGTCCGGCCTCGTGCGGTGCCAGGCCTGCCACCTCGCCCACGGCACGGTGCGCGGTCGGCTGCGCACCATCGGGGTGCTCGGCGACAAGCACATCCCGGTCGAGTACCTGCGGGCGAGCGAGCAGCAGCGCCGCGACCTGCTGGCCGGCCTGCTCGACACCGACGGCACCGTCATGCCGACCGGCGTCGTGCAGTTCACCAGCACCAACCGTCGGCTCGCCGACGGGGTCCGCGAGCTCGTCGTCAGCCTGGGGTACCGGTGCGGGTTCTCGACCAAGGCGGTCAACGGCCGGCACGAGCACACCTCCACCGCCTTCACGGTGTCGTTCAGCACCGACGACGAGGTCTTCTGGCTGGAGCGCAAGCGCCTGGCGCACAAGGAGCGTGGACGTCGTCAGTTCACCCGACGTGGCTCGCGCTTCATCACCGAGGTACGGCCGGTCGCGTCGGTGCCGGTGCGGTGCATCCAGGTCGACAACGACGACCACCTGTACCTCGCGGGACCGTCGATGATCCCGACGCACAACTCCACGATGGGGCTCGACATCGCGCGGTCGGCGTCGATCAAGAACGGCCTGACGTCGGTCATCTTCTCGCTCGAGATGAGCCGTACCGAGATCACGATGCGCATGCTCAGCGCCGAGGCCAAGATCCCGCTGCAGAAGCTGCGCCAGGGCCGGCTCGAGGACTCGGACTGGACCAAGATGGCCCGCACGATGGGCGAGCTCAGCGACGCGCCGCTGTTCATCGACGACAGCCCCAACATGTCGCTGATGGAGATCCGCGCCAAGTGCCGCCGGCTCAAGCAGCGCCACGACCTCAAGATCGTCATCATCGACTACCTGCAGCTGATGAGCAGCGGCAAGCGCGTCGAGTCCCGCCAGCAGGAGGTCTCGGAGTTCTCCCGAGCCCTCAAGCTGCTGGCCAAGGAGCTCGAGGTGCCGGTCATCGCGATCAGCCAGCTGAACCGTGGTCCCGAGCAGCGCACCGACAAGCGACCGCAGATGAGCGACCTTCGCGAGTCGGGCAGCATCGAGCAAGATGCGGACATGGTGATCCTGCTGCACCGCGAGGACGCCTACGAGAAGGAGTCACCCCGCGCGGGCGAGGCGGACTTCATCGTCGCCAAGCACCGCAACGGCCCGACCGACACCATCACGGTCGCGTTCCAGGGGCACTACTCGCGCTTCGTCGACATGGCCCAGAGCTAGGCCGCCGCGAGCCGCCGCACCAACGAGAGCGCCTCCTCGACCGAGCCGGTGACGTCCGGGATCGGGAACAGCGTGCCGCGCACGACGCGCTCGTGGTCGACCACGAAGGTCAGCCGCTTCAGCCGCGTCACCCCGCCGGCGTGGAACACCGGCAGCCGCAGCGCCGTCGCGAGCTCGAGCCCGGCGTCCGACAGCAACGGGAACCGGATCTGGTTGAGCTCGGCGAAGGCGGCCTGCTCCTGCGGCCGCTGGGTCGACACCCCGACCACGGCGGCTCCGAGCGCGGCGAACTCGCCCAGCTGGTCGCGGTAGGTGCACGACTCGAGCGTGCAGCCGACCCCGCCCGGCACCTCGGTGGCGCCCGGGAAGCCGGTGCCGGGGTAGCAGTAGACGACGGTGAGCGGCTGGTCGGTCACCGGGTCGAGGGAGTCCAGCGCGGGCAGCCGCGAGCCGACCAACCCGGCCACGCGCCGCGCCTCGGCCCCGTCGTCCGCCGCCGTCGCGCTCGTCGTGCCGTCGCCCAGCAGCCAGGTGTCGCCGAAGTCCTGCAGCGCCGCCAGCACCGGCAGGGCCGCGCGCCCGCGCTCGGTCAGCAGGTACTCGTGCCGCGGCGGCCGAGTCGAGTACGCGCGCCGCTCCAGCACGCCGTCGGCCACCAGCGCCGCGAGCCGCGACGACAGGACCTTGCGCGAGATCCCGGTCTCGTCGACGAGCTGGTCGAACCGCGTGCGCCCGCCCGCGACGTCCCGCAGGACCAGCAGCGTCCAGGGGTCGCCCAGCACGCCGACGGCCTGGGCGACGCCGCAGGTGTCGGCGGGATCGGCCCGCCGGGTGCTCACGCGCCCAGCGTACTAGTCAGTTCCCAAAAGAGACTCGCTGTGCGAAGGTGTCGACGTGCAAGAGCTGCCGAGGGTCGTCTGGGTGCTGTCCGCCGGGCGCTTCGTCAGCTCGGCCAGCTCCTTCCTCATGCTCTTCCTGGTGCTGTGGCTGACCGGCGAGCGCCACCTCGGCGTCGGCACGGCCGGCCTGGTCGCGGGGGTGCACGGGCTCGGCAGCCTGGTGGGGAACTTCACCGGCGGACGCTGGGGCGACCAGCTCGGGCACCGCCGCGTGCTGCTCGTCGCGTCCACGGTCGTCGGCGTCGGCACCGCGCTCCTGCCGTGGACGCCGACCGCGCTCCTCGTGCTCACGCTCCCGGTGATCGGCTACCTGGGCGCGACGTCGTCCGTGAGCCAGGGAGCGCTCGCGGCGCTCGCGGTACCCGTCGGCGAGCGCCGGGCGTCGGTGGCGGTCAGCCGGGCGGCGTCCAACGCCGGCTTCGTCGTCGG
Source organism: Angustibacter peucedani (assembly GCF_054779595.1). Taxonomy (NCBI): domain Bacteria; kingdom Bacillati; phylum Actinomycetota; class Actinomycetes; order Kineosporiales; family Kineosporiaceae; genus Angustibacter; species Angustibacter peucedani. The sequence continues at coordinate 40,189 of NZ_BAAGXY010000054.1, read as the reverse complement.
ACCGCCGCTCGCGGCGGTGCTCGTCGCGCACTCCGGCTTCAGCACGCTCTTCGTCCTGGACGGCGCGCTGACCGTCGCCCTGCGGGTGGTCACCGCGCAGCTGCTGCCGGCGGACGTCGTCCGGACCGCCGACCCGGACGCCGACCGTCCCGGCCTGTGGCGGTCGGTGCGGGCCGACCGCGCGCTGGGCGTGCTGCTCGTCGGCGTCGTGCTGGTCGACCTCGTCTACCGCCAGCTCTACTCCACGCTGCCGGTCTTCCTGCGCGACCACGGCCAGCCGCTGGGGCTGTACACGACGCTGGTCGCGGTCGGCTCGGGGCTGATCCTGCTGCTCGAGGTGCCGGTGGCGCTCGCGCTGCGCCGACGTCCGGCGCTCGTCGTCGTCGCCGTCGGCTACGCGCTGGTGGGCCTCGGCTTCCTGCTGCTCGGCGTCGACCTGCCGCTGGTGGGCCTGGCCGCCACGAGCGTCGTCGCGATGGTCGTGCTGACCGCGGGCGAGATCCTGTACAAGACCACGGCGACCGCGCACGTCCTGGACGCCGCACCCGAGCACCTCGTCGGCCAGTACCAGGGCCTCTACACCGGGGCGGCCACCAGCGGCATGCTGCTGTCGGCCCCGCTCGGCGGCCTGCTCTACGCGACCGCGCCCGGCGCGCTGTGGCCGGTGTGCGGCGCGGTGGCGGGCACCGGGGCGCTGCTGGCCGCCGCGTCCGCGCGGGCGTCGCGCCGGGTGGCCGCCCTCGCCCGGTGAGCTCCGGCGGCGCGACACGCCCGACACGCCGCCCCCACATCTGCCTCCCACCGCGCCGGACCACCCCTACATATGGTGAGCGGCGCAGCTGGTTCGGCCCGTCGTCCAGGCGGGTCGAGGCAACAGGGAACCCGGTGCGAGTCCGGGACTGCCCCGCAGCGGTGAGTGGGAACGACCGCCGTCATGACGCACTGGGCGCGAGCCTGGGAAGCGACGGCCAGTAGATGCCCGCCGGACGACGTCGGCCGACGTCGTGCGGCGGGCGGGCCCACGAGTCCGAAGACCTGCCAGCGCACCACGCCCGCCGGGCGTGGTGGTCCGACGCCGCGAGGGACGGCCGACGGCTGGCTCGGCGTCGCCCTGCGCGGACGTCGGCGCGACCCGTCACCCCGCTCGCGACCTCGGACCAGCAGACCGAGCTCGCGAGGAGAGAGCCGTGACGGTCGTCGACCAGTCCGCCGAAGAGATCACCGCAACCACCAGCACGCCCCCCGACGTCCTCGTCGTGGACGAGGCGCCACCGCGCCGCACCACCATGCAGGTGCGCAAGCGCAACGGCGACGCCGAGGACGTCGACGTCAACAAGATCGTGCGCGCCGTCGAGCGCGTCGCCACCGACCTGGTCGACGTCGACCCGCTGCGGGTCGCCACCAAGACGATCAGCGGCTTGTACGACGGCGCCACCACCGCCGAGCTCGACCGGCTCTCGATCCAGACGGCGGCCGAGATGATCGGCGAGGAGCCGCAGTACTCGCGCCTGGCCGCCCGCCTGCTGGCCGGGTACGTCGACAAGGAGGTGCGCGGCCAGGGCGTCGCGAGCTTCAGCCAGTCGGTGGCCCTCGGCCACGCCGTGGGCCTGATCGGCGACGGCACCGCGGCGTTCGTGCGCGACAACGCGCGCAAGCTCGACTTCGCGGTGGACGACGACGCCGACCGCCGCTTCGAGTACTTCGGCCTGCGCACGGTCTACGACCGCTACCTGCTGCGCCACCCCACCACGCGGCTCGTCATCGAGACGCCGCAGCACTTCCTGCTGCGCGTCGCGTGCGGTCTGGCGGTCTCGCCGTCCGAGGCGGTGCGGTTCTACCGGCTGATGAGCAGCCTGGCCTACTTGCCGAGCAGCCCCACGCTGTTCAACTCCGGGACGACGCACACGCAGATGTCGTCGTGCTACCTCGTCGACTCGCCGCGCGACGACCTGGACTCGATCTACGCGCGCTACCAGCAGGTGGCGCGGCTCTCGAAGTTCGCCGGCGGCATCGGCATCGCCTTCAGCCGGGTGCGCTCGCGCGGTGCGCTGATCCGCGGCACCAACGGGCAGTCCAACGGCATCGTGCCGTTCCTGCGCACCCTCGACGCGAGCGTCGCCGCGGTCAACCAGGGCGGCCGCCGCAAGGGCGCCGCGTGCGTCTACCTCGAGCCGTGGCACCCGGACGTCGAGGAGTTCCTCGAGCTGCGCGACAACACCGGCGAGGACGCCCGCCGCACCCACAACCTCAACCTGGCGCACTGGGTGCCGGACGAGTTCATGCGCCGCGTCGAGGCCGACGAGCCGTGGTCGCTGATCGACCCCGACCAGGCGCCCGAGCTGCCCGACCTGTGGGGCGAGGCCTTCGACACCGCTTACCGCCAGGCCGAGGCTGACGGCCGGGTCGTGCGCACCGTGCGCGCCCGCGACCTCTACGCCCGCATGATGCGCACCCTCGCCCAGACCGGGAACGGCTGGATGACGTTCAAGGACGCCGCCAACCGCACCTGCAACCAGACCAGCGACGAGCAGGGACCGGGCGCTCCGGTCGTGCACCTGTCGAACCTGTGCACCGAGATCGTGGAGGTCAGCTCGGACGACGAGACCGCCGTGTGCAACCTCGGCTCGGTCAACCTGGCCCGGCACCTCACGCCCGGCACCGACCCCCAGCTGGACTGGGAGTCGTTGCGCGACACCGTGCGCACAGCCGTGCCCCTGCTCGACCGGGTCATCGACATCAACTACTACCCGAGCGGCGAGGCGGCCGCCTCGAATCCGCGCTGGCGCCCGGTCGGGCTCGGCGTCATGGGGTTGCAGGACGTGTTCTTCGCGCTGCGCCTGCCGTTCGACTCCGCCGAGGCGCTCGAGCTCTCGACGCGCGTGCAGGAGGAGATCTACCTGACCGCGCTCGAGGTGTCGTGCGAGCTGGCTCGGGAGAACGGCCCGCACCCGACGTTCGCGCAGACCCGCGCCGCGAAGGGCGACCTGCAGCCGGAGCTGTGGGGCGTCACCCCGACCCAGACCGAGCGCTGGGACACGTTGCGGCGCAACGTGTCCGAGCACGGCCTGCGCAACTCGCTGCTCGTCGCCATCGCGCCGACCGCGACCATCGCGTCGATCGCCGGGTGCTACGAGTGCATCGAGCCGCAGGTGTCGAACCTGTTCAAGCGCGAGACGCTCTCCGGCGAGTTCCTGCAGGTGAACAGCGCCCTGGTGCGCGAGCTGAAGGCGCGCGGGCTGTGGACGCCGGAGGTGCGCGAGGCGGTCAAGCGCGCCGACGGTTCGGTGCAGGGCCTGACCCAGCTGCCCGACGACGTCCGGCTGCTGTTCCGCACGGCGTGGGAGCTGCCGCAGCGTGCGCTCGTCGACCTCGCCGCGGCGCGGGCGCCGTACGTCGACCAGAGCCAGTCGCTCAACCTGTTCATGGCCGCGCCGTCGATCGGGAAGCTGTCGTCGATGTACGCGTACGCCTGGAAGTCCGGGCTGAAGACGACGTACTACCTGCGCTCGCGGCCGGCCACGCGGATCCAGCAGGCGACCGTGTCGGTGGGCCTGGCGGCCGCGCCACCTCCGGTGCCCGACGACGAGGCCATCAGCTGCTCGCTGGAGAACCCCGAGGCGTGCGAGGCGTGCCAGTGAGCGCGCGCGAGGGCCGGATGCTGCTCGACCCCGGCATGAACCTCACGTTGCGACCCATGCGCTACCCGCACTTCTACGACCGCTACCGCGACGCCATCAAGAACACGTGGACGGTCGAGGAGGTCGACCTGCACTCCGACCTCAAGGACCTCGCCCGGCTCAGTCCGGCCGAGCGGCACCTGGTGTCGCGGCTGGTCGCGTTCTTCGCCACCGGCGACACGATCGTGGCCAACAACCTGGTGCTGAACCTGTACCAGCACGTCAACTCGCCCGAGGGCCGGCTCTACCTGTCGCGCCAGCTGTTCGAGGAGGCCGTGCACGTGCAGTTCTACCTGACGCTGCTCGACACCTACGTGCCGGACGAGGCCGCGCGGCACGAGGCGTTCGCGGCGGTCGACACGATCCCGTCGATCAAGCACAAGGCCGACTTCTGCTTCCGGTGGATCGACTCGGTGTTCGACCTGCAGCAGCTCGAGACGCGCGAGCACCGGCGGGCGTTCCTGCTCAACCTGATCTGCTTCGCCGCCGTGATCGAGGGCCTGTTCTTCTACGGCGCCTTCGCCTACGTGTACTTCCTGCGCTCGCGCGGCCTGCTCAACGGGCTGGCGTCCGGCACCAACTGGGTCTTCCGCGACGAGTCGATGCACATGGCCTTCGCGTTCGACGTCGTCGACACCGTGCGCGAGGAGGAGCCCGACCTGTTCGACGACGACCTGGCCGAGCAGGTGCGCCAGATGCTCGTCGAGGGCGTCGACGCCGAGGCGCAGTTCGCCGAGGACCTGCTCGGCGGCGGTGTCGCCGGCCTGTCGACGTCCGACATGCGTTCCTACCTCGAGCACGTGGCCGACCGCCGGATGCAGCGGCTCGGGCTCGCGCCGATCTACGGGTCGCCGAACCCGTTGTCGTTCATGGAGCTGCAGGACGTGCAGGAGCTCTCGAACTTCTTCGAGCGCCGGGTCTCGGCCTACCAGGTCGGGATCACCGGCGCCGTGGGCTTCGACGAGGACTTCTGAGGCGCTCCGCCACGCCCCGGTCGGTAGGGTCGGGGCGTGGCGGAGACCCAGCGCGAGCCGGTGCCGACGGCAGACACCTCCGAGCTCGAGACGGGCCGGGCCTTCCTGGAGTTCGCCCGGCGCTGCGTGCTGAAGAAGCTCGACGGCCTGGACGAGGAGCAGCTGCGCGTCGAGCTGCCGAGCGGCACCAACCTGATCGGGATGGTGCACCACCTCGCGGTGTCGGAGCGGTACTGGTTCGGCTGGCACGTCGCCGGCACCGGTGCGGACGACGACCGGGCCGACTTCACGATGGCCGTCCCGCCCGGCCGCAGCACCCAGGACGTGCTCGCCGACTACCGGGCGGCCTGCGCCGAGAGCGACGCGATCGTCGAGCGGGTCGGTGACCCGGACGCCCTCACCGCCCGCCCGGTCGGCGAGCACCGCCGACGCCTGCGCTGGGTCTTGGTGCACATGACCACCGAGACGACCCGGCACGCCGGCCACGCGGACGTGATCCGCGAGCAGCTCGACGGCACCACCGGCCGATGACGACGGGTCCCGCGCGACCGGTCGCGCTGCCGGTGCAGCTGGTCGAGGTCGACCGCTCGCACCGGGCCGTGCTGCAGCACCTCGGGCAGCTCTACCGGCACGACCTGTCCGAGTCGCGCGCCCACCTGCCCAACGCCGACGGCACGTTCAACAACCGCACGCTCGACCAGTTCCTCACCGGTGCCGACCCCGAGCACCGGGCCTGGCTGGTGCAGGTGCCGGCCGGGCTCGGGGGCTTCGTCATGACGGACGTCGGCGAGGACGGCGTGCGCTCGGTCGCCGACTTCTTCGTCGTGCGGGCGTTGCGGCGCAGCGGGACCGGCCGCGAGGTGGCGCGCCAGCTGCTGGAGATGTTCCCCGGCCGGTGGCGGATCGGGTTCCAGCGCTACAACCCCGGCGTCGAGGCGTTCTGGACCGCCGTCGCCACCGAGGCGGTCGGCGACACCTGGGAGCTGCGCGACGAGGACCCGGTCGAGGGCCGCCCGCCCGACACCTTCCTGACCTTCACCACCACCACCACCACCGGCTGACCCTGCAGCCGCGCGCAGCACCTCAGCGCAGGCGGGCGGCGCGCGCGAGCAGGTACCGCTGCTCCGGCTCGCTCGTGGTGAGGGCGGCGGCCCGCTCGTAGGCGTCCCGCGCACCGTCGAGGTCGTCCAGCTGCTCGAGCAGGTGCGCCCGCACGGAGTGCAGCCGGTGGTGCTCGGCCAGCCGGCCGTCGTCCACCAGCGCCCGGACGTCGTCGAGCGCGGCCCGCGGACCGTCGACCTCTGCCCGGGCGACCGCACGGTTGAGCTCGACCAGGGGGCTGGGCGCCAGCCGCAGGAGCACGTCGTAGAGGCCGAGCACCTGGCGCCAGTCGGTCTTCGCGGCGCTCGCGGCCTCGTCGTGCACGGCCGCGATCGCCGCCTGCACCTGGTAGGGCCCGAGCGGTGTCGACCGCAGCGCCCACGCCACCAGCTCGAGCCCCTCGGCGATCGCGGCGCGGTCCCAGCGGCTGCGGTCCTGCTCGGCGAGCGGCACTACCTCGCCGTCGGGCCCGACCCTGGCGCCGCGCCGCGCGTCGGTGAGCAGCATCAGCGCCAGCAGCCCGGCCACCTCGCCGTCGTCCGGCAGCAGCTCGCGCGCCGCCCGGGCCAGCCGCACCGCCTCGCGCCTCAGGTCGACCCGCTGCAGGTCCGAGCCCGTCGTCGCCGTGTGCCCCTCGGTGAAGACCAGGTACAGCACGTGCAGCACCGCTGCGAGACGCTCGACCCGCTCGTCGTCCCGCAGCGCCGGGAACGTCGCGCCGGCGTCCTTGATCTGGCGCTTGGCCCGGCTGATCCGCTGCGCCATGGTCGCCTCCGGCACCACGAACGCCCGCGCGATCTCGGACGTCGTCAGGCCGCCGACCGCCCGCAGGGTCAGCGCCACCTGCGACGCCGGGGTCAGCGCCGGGTGGCAGCAGAGCAGCAGCAGCGCCAAGGCGTCGCCGTCGCCGTCGTCGCGCTCGGCCTCGACGTCGGCCGCGGGAGCCACCAGCGCGTCGTCCGGCTCGCGACGGGCCACGACCAGCTCGCGCCGCTCACGCGCCGAGTCGCTGCGCCACTGGTCGACCAGCCGGCGCGAGGCCACGCGCACCAGCCAGGCCTTCGGGTCGGTCGGCACGCCGTCGCGCGGCCACTGCGTCGCCGCGGCGAGCAGCGCCTCCTGCACCGCGTCCTCGGCTGCGCCGAAGTCGTCGGTGCGGCGCACGAGCGCGACGAGCACCTGAGGCGCCAACCCGCGCCAGAGGTCCTCGAGCGCCTGGTCGGGCGCGGCGTCCGGTGCGGTCCCCACCTGCCAGACCCTAGGGTCAGCGGGCATGAGCCGTCCCGTCCTGCGCAGCGACCGGCTCGAGCTGCGGCCGCTCGGCGACGAGCACCTCGAGGACCTCGTCGCGCTGGACGCCGATCCCGAGGTGATGCGCCACCTCACCGGCCGGGCCTCGACCCGCGAGGAGGTGCTCGTCGCGCACCGCCGCCGCACCGACCCGGCGAACGACGCGCTGGGCCTGGGCTACTGGGCCGGGTACGACGTCCGGACGCCGGACGGCGGGTTCGTGGGGTGGTGGTGCCTGACCCCGCCCGACCGGCCCGACCAGGGCCCCCGCGAGGGCCAGGCCGAGCTCGGCTACCGCCTGGTGCGGCGCGCCTGGCGGCAGGGGTTCGCCAGCTCCGGGGCCTGGCTGCTGCTGCGGCACGCGTTCGAGACCGTGGGGCTGGAACGGGTGTTCGCCGAGACCATGGCGGTCAACGAGGGCTCGCGCGCGGTGATGGCCGCCGTGGGGCTGCGCCACGAGCGCACGTTCCAGGTGCACTTCGACGACCCGCTGCCCGGCACCGACCAGGGCGAGGTCGCGTACGCCGTCTCGGCGGCCGCCTGGCGCGAGCAGCACCGCACGACCTGAGCCCGAACACCTCAAGACCACCCGGACGGCGGCCGACGACCTGCAGGAGAGGTCGGCGCCCCGAGCCGGCTCGTGATCTTCGAGGTGCGGACCGTGCGACCTGTGCTTACCCTGCGGCTGATGGTGGTGTCCGGCCTGCTCCTCACCGTGGCCGCCACCGCGCTGGCGGGGAGCGCAGCGGCCGCGATCCCCACGCGCCCTTCCGGTCCGGTGCTCAGCACCAGCGAGCTGCCGGCGGTCTTCGGCTCCACGCCGGTCTGGAGCGACGTCGCGCCGGCGTCCGTGCGCCGCGTCGCCGTGCGGCCGGTCACGACCTCGCGCTCCCACGCGCGCCCCCCGGTGCGGGCCAAGAAGGTCGCCAAGCCCGCCCCGCGGCCGCACCTGTCGCCGCTGCAGGCCGCGGTCGCGCGCATCCCGGGCTACGCCCAGCACCGGCCCGCGGTGTGGGTCATGAGCACGAAGTACGGCAACTTCGGCGTGACCGACTGGTTCCACAACACCGTCTACGTCAACCCGCGCGTGCCGGCCTCGCTGCTCGACGACGTCGTGCGCCACGAGTGGGGACACGTGCTCTCGGTGCGCGCGTACGGCGGCAGCGTGCCCGCCACGATCAGCGGGCTCGACCGGACCTTCGGCGGCTCGGGCCTGACCGGCGCCGAGCGGGCCGCGGACTGCGTCGCGACGGTGCTCGGCGCCGACTGGCGCCACTACACCAGCTGCTCCAGCCGGGCCTGGCAGCGCTCGGCCCGCGACCTGCTCGCCGGACGTCGGCCCTGACCCGGACCTCGGCCCCGACCCGGACGTCGTGCCCGGCCCCGCGCCTCAGGCGTGGCCGCCGGTCGTGACCGTCCCGACCACCAGCTCGGCGGCGAGCTCGCGCACGGCGCCCACCCGGGCGACCTGCTCGTCCAGCGCGCGGCGCTGGGCCGCGGTGAGCCGGCGGCGCGGCTCGACCGTCACCAGCAGCCGCTTCCCGCTCGCCCTCTGGTGCCACACGCCGTGCACGACGCCGTCGAGCAGCACGACCGCGAAGTTGCCGGCCTGGCCGCGGTTGAGGGCACGCTGGGCCATCTCGCCCGGGAACACCTGCGACCGCGGCTGGCAGCCCACGCCGTAGGCGTCGAAGTACGGCAGCAGCCGCAGCCCGGCCGGCGGGTCGTCGTCCGGGACCTCGTCGCCCTCGACCACCCAGCCCGCCCGCCCGTCGACGGACACCTCGCGCAGGCCCTCGACCTGCTCGAGCGCCTGAGCGGTCCAGCCGCGCGGCGCGGCCAGCCACTGCGCGAGGTGCGCAGGCTCGGCGGGGCCGTACGCCCGCAGGTAGGCGCGCACCGCACCGGTCAGGGCCGGCCCGCGATCGAGCGGCGCGAAGCCCGGCACCCACCGCTGCGGGTCCGTGAACGTCACCTGGCGCCCGCGCGGTGCGCCGAAGCAGAGCGCGCCGCGGCTGGCGCAGCGACCCACCGCCTGCCGCCAGCGGGGCCACATGGTCTGGAACGCCGGCATCACCAGCTCGCCCGCCCACGGCCCCAGCCGGTCGGCCACCTGCACGCCGAGCTCGTCGACGGTGAGCCCGTCGCCGGGGTCGTCGGCCAGCGCGCCGCGCACGGCCTCGACCACCTGGTCGGTCTGCTCGGCGGTCAGCCGCACGCCCTCGGGCAGCGGGCTGCTCCACGGCACGGCGGCGAGCGCGCCGCACCAGGTGGCGAGGTCGCGCGCGGCGATCAGGTGCACGGTGCCGCGCGGACCGTAGGTCTTGACGACCTCGCGGTCGTCCCAGAGCGCGGCCTGCACGTGCCGCCGCGTCGTGCCCGGCGCGCGCACGCCGACCGACACCTCCGCAGCCGTCATGACCTGCGCGTGCACGCCGCACACCGCCGATGAGACGTCGGCCACGAGCGCGGACGACGCCGAGTCCGGTGCGCTGCCGTCCGGGACGCCGGGCGCTCCGTCGACCAGCCGGTGCCGGCGCAGCCGGCGGGCCAGCACCTGCGACCAGGTCCAGGTCGTCGCCGCGGGCACGCCCTCAGACCCAGAAGGTGTCGTGGCGCAGGAAGAACGCGGCGCGCGCCTCGTCGTCCATCGCCTCGCGCCGTGCGGTGTCGGCCAGCGTCTCGAAGTAGTCCTCGCGCGGTGCCCCGGGCGCGAACAGGATGAGCATGGACGCCGGCTCGCCCGACTCGTTGCGGAAGCCGTGCACCCCGCCCTCGGGCACGTGCAAGAAGTCGCCGGCGGCCGCGTCGCGCCACCCGGTGCCGTCGTGCAGGCTCACGACGCCCTGCAGCACGAAGAACGACTCGCTGATCGAGCGGTGGAAGTGCGGGTCGGGGCCGCTGCGCTCGGGCCCCATGTCCCAGCGGTACAGGCCGAACTGCCCGCCGGTCGACGCGCCCGTCGCCAGGTAGTGCGTGCTCGTCGTGGCGCCGACCACCTCGGGCGCCTGGCCCACCGGGCGGAAGCGGGCGCTCGCCTCGCCGCCGTCGCCGGTGTAGCGATCCGGGGGGTACTGGCCGTCGGCCGGGACCGGGTAGCTCATGAGGACCTCCGGCCGCCGAGGCTACCCAGATCCGGGCCGTCCGCACCTCACACAAGCGGCGTCTGGCACGTTGTCTGGGTGTGAGCCCCGAACCGTTCGACGCCGTCGTGGCCCGCCACGGGCCGATGGTGCTGCGCGTGTGCCGCGCCGTCGTCGGGCCGCACCTCGCCGAGGACGCGTGGAGCGAGACCTTCCTGTCGGCGATGAAGGCCTACCCCCGGCTGCGGCCGGGCAGCGACGTCGCCGCGTGGCTCGTGACGATCGCGCACCGCAAGGCCGTCGACCAGGTGCGGGCGTCGGCTCGGCGCGCGGTGCCGACGGACGTCGTCCCCGAGCGCCCGCACCACGACGCCGTCCGCGACGAGTGGGACGGCGACCTGTGGCAGGCGCTCAAGGCCTTGCCGCTCAAGCAACGTCAGTGCGTGGCCTACCACCACCTGGTGGGCCTGCCCTACGACGAGGTGGCGCAGCTCGTCGGCGGCACCCCCGCGGCGGCCCGCCGCGCGGCGTCGGACGGCATCGCCCGGCTGCGCCAGACCTACCGCCCGGAGGAGGACCGATGACCCACGACCTCGACGACCTGTTCGCCGCGCTGCCCGAGCAGGACGACGACGCGCAGCGCCGGCTGAGCGCCCGGCTGGCTGAGGCGGCCGAGCAGGCCGGCGTGCTGGACGTCGCCTACCGCACGGTCGACAGCCCGGTCGGCCCGCTGCTGCTCGCCGCCACCGACCGCGGCCTGGTGCGCGTCGCGTTCGACCGCGAGGGCCACGACGCCGTGCTGGCGCGGCTCGCGGCCGCGGTCAGCCCGCGGGTGCTGCACGCCCCCGCCCGCCTGGACGCCGCCGCCCGCGAGCTCGACGAGTACTTCGCCGGACGGCGCGACGCCTTCGACCTGCCGCTCGACCTCCAGCTCGCCCACGGCTTCCGGCGCGCGGTGCTCGACCACCTGCGCGCCATCGCCTACGGCCGCACCGAGAGCTACGCCCAGGTGGCGCTCGCGGCCGGCAGCCCCCGGGCGGTGCGCGCCGTGGGGACGGCGTGCGCGACCAACCCGCTGCCCGTCGTCGTGCCCTGCCACCGGGTGGTGCGCAGCGACGGCAGCTACGGGCAGTACCTCGGCGGCACCGAGGCCAAGACCCTGCTGCTCACGCTCGAGGCGGCGCCGCCGCGCTGAGCTGGGGGCTGACCTGCGGGCTCAGGGCCTGGTCGAGGTCGGCGAGCAGGTCGGCGACGTCCTCGAGGCCGCAGCTGAGGCGCAGCAGGCCGGCGCGCGGCTTGGCGCTCGCCTCGACCGGCCGGTGGGTCAGGGACGCCGGGTGCTGCAGCAGCGTGTCGACGCCGCCCAGCGAGACCGCGTGCGTGATCAGCCGCAGCCGCCCGGCCACGGCGGCGGCCGCCTCGGCACCGCCGCGCACCTCGAAGGCCAGCAGGCTGCCCGGCCCGAGCTGCTGGCGCCCGAGCAGGCCGCGCAGGTCGGCGCCGGCCAGCGACGGGTGGTGCACCACGCTGACCGCCGGGTGGTCGGACAGGTGCGCCGCGACCGCGACGGCCGTCGCCTGTTGCGCCTGCACCCGCAGCGGCAGCGTCGGCAGCCCGCGCAGCAGCAGGTAGGCCGCCAGCGGGTGCAGCAGCGCGCCGGTGATGGCGCGCACCGACCGCAGCCGCCGCGCCCACTCCTCCCCGCACGCCACGACGCCGCCGACCACGTCGCCGTGGCCGCCGATGAACTTGGTCGCGCTGTGCAGCACCAGCGCGGCGCCCTGGATCGCGGGCGTCTGGAGCACCGGGGTCGCGAAGGTCGAGTCGACCAGAACCGGCACGTCGCCGGCCTGCGCGACGACGTCCGCGACGTCCAGCAGCTCGAGCGTGGGGTTGGCCGGCGTCTCGCACACGACCAGGCCGGTGTCGGGTCGCAGCGCGGCGGCGACGCCGTCGGCGGTCGCCCAGGTCACGGTCGTGCCGAGCGCCCCGCTGGCGAGCAGGTGGTCCGAGCCGCCGTAGAGCGGGCGGACGGCCACGACGTGCGGTCGCCCGGCCTGCACGCACGCGAGCAGCACGGCCGACAGGGCCGCCATGCCGCTGGCGAACGCCACCGCCTCGGGCGTGCCCTCGAGCCCGGCCAGGGCGTCCTCGAACCGCGCGACGGTGGGGTTCCACAGCCGCGCGTAGACGGCGCCGCCCTCGGTCGGGCGACCGCCGGTGGCCATCGCCTCGTAGGAGTCGCCGCCGGTCAGGACGTCGGGCAGCGGGTAGGTCGACGACAGGTCCAGCTGCGGCGCGTGCAGCCCCAGCGCGGGCAGGTCCGCCCGGCCGGCGTGCACGGCGCGGGTGCGCGGTCCGGGGGCGGCGATGAGGGTCGCGGGCGGCTCGGTCGTCGTCGACATGGGGGAAGCGTGGACGATGCTGCGGCTGAGCGGCATGCTGGGCGAAGATCCTTCGGCGGACGTCGATCCTGACCCACCGCTGCCGAACCCCACCGCCCGAGGAGGCCGCCGTGCCGAACGACCGCTCGGACGACGCCACCGCGGCCCTGCCGGTCGAGGGCCTGGACGACGTCGACCTGGCCCTGCTGCGCGCCCTGCGCGACGACGGGCGCACCACCAACGCCGAGCTCGCCGCGCGGGCCGGCGTCGCGCCGTCCACCGCCCTGACCCGCACCCGGGCGCTGCGCGAGCGTGGCGTCGTGCGCGGGGTGCACGCCGACGTCGACCCCGCGCGGGTCGGCCGGCCGCTGCAGGTGCTGATCGCCGTCAGGCTGCACGGGCACACGCAGGCGGCGGTCGAGGCGTTCCGCTCGCTCGCGCCGACCCTGCCGGGCGTGCTGCAGGTCTTCCACGTGGCGGGGCAGGACGACTACCTGATCCACGCTGCGGCCGCCTCCGCCGACGCCGTGCGCGCGCTGATCCTGGGGCGGATCACCGAGCACCCCGCGGTGCGGTCGACCCAGACCCACCTGGTGTTCGAGCACCTGCGCGGCGACGGCCCCCTGGGCGGCTGAGCGGCCCGCCCGGCCAGCAGGCATGATCGCGGGGAGGGCGGCGGACGTCGTCCGGGCGGGAGACGCAGGTGACCGACCTCGGGCACGACCTGGTGTTCGGCAGCTTCCTGACGCCGGTCGCGGCGCGCGCGCAGCAGGTCGTCGACCTGGCGGTGCTGTCCGAGCAGGTCGGGCTCGACCTGGTGACCGTGCAGGACCACCCCTACCAGGCAAAGTTCCTCGACACCTGGACGCTGCTGTCGGTGATCGCCGCCCGCACCAGCCGGGTCACGGTGTCGCCCAACGTCGCGAACCTGCCGCTGCGGCCGCCCTTCGTGCTGGCCAAGTCGGTGGCGACGCTCGACCTGCTCAGCGGCGGGCGGGTCGCGCTGGGCCTGGGCAGCGGCGCCTTCAACCAGGCCGTCGAGGCGGTCGGCGGACCGGTGCGCACCGCGGGGCAGGGCGTCGACGCGCTGGTCGAGGCCATCGGGATCATCCGGCAGGTCTGGGACCCCGAGGGCGGCACCATCCGGGCCGAGGGCGAGCACTACCGGGTCAAGGGCGCGCACCCCGGCCCGGCCCCCGCGCACGACGTCGGCATCTGGCTCGGCGCGTACAAGCCGCGCATGCTGCGGGTCACCGGCGCGCTGGCCGACGGCTGGCTGCCGAGCCTGGGCTACGCCGGCGTCGACGCGCTGCCCGCCATGAACGCCGCCATCGACGACGCCGCGCGCGAGGCCGGCCGCGACCCGGCCGCCGTGCGCCGGCTGTACAACGTCAACGGGCGCTTCACGAGCGCCGGCAGCGCCGAGTTCCTGCAGGGCCCGGCCGCGCAGTGGGCCGAGCAGCTCGCCGCGCTGACGCTCGACCAGGGCATGAGCGGCTACGTCCTGGGCTCGGACGACCCCGACGACCTGCGCCGGTTCGCCGCCGAGGTCGCACCCGCCGTCCGCGAGCTGGTCGCAGCCGAGCGGGCGGGTGGTGGCCCGAAGGGCGAGGTCCCGTTGCGCGACAACGGTTCTGAGCGCATCACCGTCAGCGTCCCGGCAGTTCCGCACTCCGCGCCCGGGCTGGCCGTCGTCCCCACACCGGACGACGGCACGCGCCTGACCGCGACGTGGGCCGACTACCCGCCCTGGGACGAGACGACGCGCCCCACCGGTCCGGAGCCGGACCCCGACCGCGAGTACACCGACCACGAGCAGGCCGTGGGCCAGCACCTGGTCGACGTGCACGACATGCTGCGCTCCGAGCTGGCCCAGCTGCGCGACCTCGTCGGCCAGGTGCTGCGGACGGCGGGCGCGGCCGAGAGCGTCGAGGCCGCCCGCTCGCACGTCGCGCAGATGACGCTGCGGCAGAACAGCTGGACGCTCGGCGTCTACTGCCTGCAGTACTGCCGCGTCGTCACCGGCCACCACGGGCTCGAGGACGAGAGCGTGTTCCCGCACCTGCGGCGCCGCGACCCGCGGCTGGCCCCCGTGGTCGACCGGCTCGAGCAGGAGCACCACGTCATCCACGACGTGCTGGAGGAGGTCGACCAGGCGCTGGTGGCGATGGTGAGCGAGCCGGGCGGGCTGGCGAAGGTGCGCGACGCCGTCGACCTGCTCACCGACACGCTGCTCTCGCACCTGTCCTACGAGGAGCGAGAGCTCGTGGAACCGTTGGCGCGCCTCGGTTTCTCCTGATGGACATCGCCCCCACCGACCACTCGGCGGTCGACGCGATGTGGACGTCGTACGTCGCGGCGAGCGGCTACGACGGACCGCTCGTGACGAGCTTCGCCTTCGGCGACTCCGCGGAGATGGCTGACGAGCTCGGCCTCCTGGTGCTGCACGGCCCCAAGCGGGCGACGGCCGGTCTGCTCCAGGAGTTCGTGGCCGGCGACGAACCGCTCCCGCGGGTGGGTGACCGCTGCGCGGTGCTCGCCGGCGACGGTCGGCCCCTGGCGGTCGTGCGGACGACGGACGTGCGCGTCGGCCCGCTGTCGTCGGTCGACGACCGCTTCGCGTGGGACGAGGGAGAGGGTGACCGGACGCGGGCCTGGTGGCTGGAGGCGCACACGGGGTACTTCAGCCGGCAGTGCGCGGCCACGGGCTGGGCGTTCTCCGACGACGTCGACGTGGTCTTCGAACGCTTCGAGCTGGTCTGGCCGGCGCCCGGACCCGCGTCCCCTTGATGAGGGGACGGCCCCTACCCATGGGGCCCGGCTCGGCTGGTTGGGTGCGGGCGTGGGTGCGGCGAAGGTGCTGTGATCACGACGTCATCGCCGCACCCACGGCCGCATCCATCCATCACTCCGCTGCTATTGGTGCACTTCCTGGGCCGTCGTAGCCGGCACGCCGGCGTCGGCGAGCCAGGCCTGCAGGCGCTCGACGTCCATCGGGCGGGCGATGCCGTAGCCCTGGCCCTCGTCGCAGCCGAGCTCGGTGAGCGCGGCGCGGGTCTCGTCGTCCTCGACGCCCTCGGCGACGACGGTGAGCCCGAGGTTGTGCGCCAGGCCGACGAGCGACTGCACGATGGTGCGGTGCGGCTTGTCGGTGAGCATGTCGCGCACGAACTCGCGGTCGATCTTCAGCTCTCGCAACGGAAGTCGCGAGAGGTGGCCGATCGAGGTCTGCCCCTGGCCGAAGTCGTCCAGGCTGATGGCGATGCCGGCGGCCGCGAGCCGGTGCAACGTGCGGGTGGCGCGCTCGACGTCCGAGAACACCGCGGTCTCGGTGATCTCGAGCACGAGCTGCTGCGGTGGCACGTCGGACGCCGCGACGACCGCCAGCACGCGCTCGGCGAAGTGCTCGTGGCCCAGGTTGCGCGCCGAGACGTTGACCGAGAGACGGACGTCTGCGGGCAGCCCGAGCTCGCCCAGCAGCCGCAGCCCGCGGTCGAGCACCCAGTCGGTGAGCGGGTCGATCAGGCCGGTCTGCTCGGCGAGCGGCAGGAAGGTGTCGGGGTAGATCAGGCCGTGGCGCGGGTGCTGCCAGCGCAGCAGCGCCTCGAGCCCGACGACCCGGTCGTGGCGCAGGTCGAGCTTGGGCTGCAGGTGCAGCACCAGCTCGTCCTCGGCCATCGCACGCTGGAGCTCGCCGACCATCGCCAGCCGGTCGGCGTCGTACGCGACCTGCTCGTCGTCGAAGCGCACGACGCCGTCGGTGCTGCCCTTGGCGACGTACATCGCGATGTCGGCGCGCTGCAGCAGCGACTCGGCGTCGGTGCCGTCGCGGCCGACCAGCGCGAAGCCGATGCTGGCCTCGGGCGTCACCGAGATCCCGCTGACCTGGACGTTCTGCGACAGCAGCCGGCGCAGGCCCACCAGCACCTCGCGGGCGGCCACGGCGTCGTGCACGTGCGCGAGCACCAGGCCGAACTCGTCACCACCCAGGCGGGCCAGGACGTCGTCGGGCCCGACCGCGTCGGACAGCCGCTCGGCCAGCGCCTGCAGCAGCGCGTCGCCGTTGTGGTGCCCGAGCGAGTCGTTGACCTCCTTGAACCGGTCGAGGTCGACGACGGCCACGACGCCCCCGGGGCGGTCGGGGTCGGCGACGTGCCGCTCGATCTCGCGGTGGAACCGGCGCCGGTTCGGCAGGTCGGTGAGCAGGTCGTGCTCGGCGAGGAAGGCGTTGCGGGCCGCGTGCGCGCGCAGCCGGCGGGTGGTCGTCAGCGCCAGGCCGACGAGCACGACGTAGAGCGCGGCCAGCCCGATGCTGAGGTCCCGGTAGAGCCGGTGGAGGCCGGCGGTGCTCTCGGCCTGGATCGGCGCGTAGGGCAGGTAGAGCTCGAGCACGCCCTGGCGGTGCGTGGCCGGCCCGAGCGCGCGGTAGACCTCGACGGCTCGCACGCCGGCGGCGCCGCTGTCGCCGGCGTCGACGTTCAGCCGGGTCAGGCTCGCGTGCGGCTCGCCCTCCAGGGCCTCGAGGGCCTCGTCGTCGGCCGCGCCGCCGAAGCCGGAGCCGTCGTCGGAGAAGACCACCAGGCCCTCGGGCGAGCGCAGCCGCAGGCGCAGCACACGGCCCTCGTCGCGCAGGCGGACGGTCATCGACCGCAGGTTGGCCAGCGTGCCGACGTCCAGGCCGGAGGCGGCGTCGCGCCCCGCGAGCGCCGGTTCGACGCTCGAGGTGGCGATCACCTGGGCCTGGGTCTTGGCGGCCTCCAGGCCGCGCGCCTTGGCGCCGGCGCTGAACGACGTCGTGAGCAGCACGCCCATCGCCGCGACGACCAGCAGGCTCAGGCCGGCGAACACGACGAAGACCCGTCCCACCGACGCAGGAGGAGGCTCGACGGTGCGCACGTGGTGGCATCGGCGCGCGACCGCGCCTGGTTGAGCCCCGCGAGCATGATCACCGGTGCGCGTGGCGCCCGACGGCACGCCCGTCGGTGACCTAGCGTGACCGCGTGCCGATCTCCGTCGTCCTCGAGACGCATTCCACGACGCTCGACAACGAGTCCGGGCACGCCACCGGCTGGGGCCAGGGCGAGTTGTCGGACGCCGGGCGGCAGCAGGCGCGCGAGCTCGGCGGGCGCCGGCGGGACGACGGGATCGCGGCGGTCTTCACCTCGGACCTCGCCCGCGCGACCGAGACGGTGCGGATCGCCTTCGAGGGCAGCGACGTCCCGGTGCTGCACGACTGGCGGCTGCGCGAGTGCGACTACGGCTCCTGGAACGGCGCCCCGCGGGCCGTCGTGCTCGGCGACCGCAGCCGCTACCTCGACCAGCCGTACCCCGGGGGGGAGTCCTGGCGGCAGGCCGTCGACCGGGTCGCCGGGTTCCTCGACGACCTGCCCAGCCGCTGGTCGCACCAGCGCGTGCTCGTCGTCGGGCACGTCGCGACCCGCTGGGCGCTCGACCACGTGCTGCTCGGCCGTCCTCTCGAGCAGCTGGCCGGGCAGGAGTTCGAGTGGCAGCCCGGCTGGGAGTACTCGATCCCGCCGGCCGCGGCACCTCACACCACGGCGTCGGCGGACGTTCGCCAGGTATGGGAACACCTCGCGTCGACGTGACCGCCACCCCCGTACCTGCTCCGGCCTCGCCCGACGCCCCGACCGGCCACCGGCTCGCCCCGGTGGCCGCGATCGGGGTCACGGTCGTGCTGTGGGCCTCGGCCTTCGTGGCCATCCGGCACCTGGGCGACCAGGTCTCACCCGGACCGATCACGCTGGGCCGCTGCGCGGTCGCCAGCCTGCTCCTCGGCGTCCTGCTGCTGCGCTCGCGGGCGCGCCGTCGTCCGACCGCGGCCGGCTGGCGCCGGCTGCTGCTGTGCGGCGTGCTGTGGTTCGCGGTCTACAACGTCGCGCTCAACGCGGCCGAGCAGCGTCTGGACGCCGGCACCGCCGCGATGCTCGTCAACGTCGGTCCGCTGCTGATCGGCGCGCTGGCCGGCGTCCTGCTCGGCGAGGGGTTCCCGCGCCGGCTGGTCGTCGGCAGCGCCGTCGCGTTCGCCGGCGTGGTGCTGATCGGCGTGGTCTCGTCGTCCGGCCGGCACGCCGACGTGTGGGGCGTGGTGCTGTGCCTCGCCGCGGCCACCGCCTACGCCGTCAGCGTCGTGGCGCAGAAGCCGCTGCTCGCGCGGCTCCCCGCGCTCGAGGTCACCTGGGTCGCGTGCACGGTGGGGGCGGTCTGCTGCCTGCCGTTCGCTCCCGACCTGGTGCACGACCTGCGGGCCGCCGGGCCGTCGGCCGGCCTGTGGGTGGTCTACCTCGGCGTCATGCCGACCGCCGTCGCCTTCACCACCTGGGCCTACGCCCTGGCGCGCACGAGCGCCGGCAAGCTGGGCTCGACGACCTACCTCGTGCCGCCGCTGACGATCCTGCTCGGCTGGGTGCTCCTCGGCGAGACGCCGGCCCTGCTGGCCGTGGTCGGCGGCGTCGTCTGCCTGGTCGGCGTCGGCATCTCGCGCCGGACGCCGCGGGCGCGCACCGCGGGCGGCCGGGCATGAGCGGGCTGTCGGTGGGGCGTGGCACGCTGCGGGACGTGACGCGCTGGACCGTGCTGCCCACGCCGGTCGACGGGCTGCTCGCGACCTCGGACGACGGCGAGCAGCTCACCGGACTGCACTTCGCCCCGCACGACCGCCGGCTCGAGCGGCTCGAGCGCGCCGGGACGGCCGAGCGCGACGACGACCTGCCGCTCTTCGCCGAGGTCGCCGACCAGCTGGCGCAGTACTTCGCCCGCGAGCGGCGCGTGTTCGACCTGCCGCTCGCGCCGCCCGGCAGCGCCTTCCAGCAGCGGGTGTGGGCCGCGCTGCGCGAGATCCCGTACGGCACGACCTGCTCGTACGGCGAGGTGGCTGCTGCCATCGGTCTGGGGCCGGAGGCCTCGCGGGCGGTCGGCTCGGCGAACGGGTCCAACCCGGTGCCGGTCGTCGTCCCGTGCCACCGCGTGGTCGGGGCCGACGGCTCGCTGACCGGCTTCGGGGGCGGCCTGCCGCGCAAGCGGTTCCTGCTCGACCTCGAGGCCGACCTGCTGTTCGTCTGAGCGGCGGGTCGGCGTCCACCACTCGGGACACATCGTCTCGACCGTTGACGCGGTCTGCGCGGCGTGGCGATGCTCGACGCATGACGTCCGCCCTGCTCACGCGCAACTATGCGCTGGACCACGGCCTGCGCGTCACCTGCGCCTGTCGGTAGTGGCTGCCCCCGCGCTCTGAGCGCGCCGCCCACCCGACCTCGAGCCGCCCGGGCTCGCCCGCACCGGAAGACCTCTCTCATGCGCAAGCTCGTCCTGCTCGCCCTCGTGGGCCTCGGAGCCCAGCTCGTCGACGGCAGCCTCGGCATGGCCTACGGCGTCACGTCGACCACCCTGCTGCTCGCCATCGGCGCCAACCCCGCCGCCGCCTCGGCCACGGTGCACCTCGCCGAGATCGGCACCACCTTGGCCTCCGGCGCCTCGCACTGGCGCTTCGGGAACGTCGACTGGTCGGTCGTGGCCAAGCTCGGCGTCCCCGGAGCCGTGGGGGCCTTCGCCGGCGCCACCGGAGGTCGCGGCCCCGGTCATGTCGCTCGTCCTGCTCGCCCTCGGCGTCTACCTGCTGGTGCGCTTCACGACCTTCGGCCTGTCCCGCCAGCACCTGGGCAAGCCGCTGCGCAAGCGGTTCCTCGGCCCGCTCGGCCTGGTGGCCGGCTTCGTCGACGCCACCGGCGGTGGCGGCTGGGGGCCGGTCGGCACGCCGGCGGTGCTGGCCAGCGGCCGACTCGAGCCCCGCAAGGTCATCGGCTCGATCGACGCCAGCGAGTTCCTCGTGGCGGTGGCGGCCAGCATCGGCTTCTTCGTCGGCATCGGCGACGAGGGCATCAACGGCGGCTGGGTGCTCGCGCTGCTGCTCGGTGGGCTGGTCGCGGCGCCGATCGCGGCCTGGCTCGTGCGCCACGTGCCGCCGCGGGTGCTGGGCTCGCTGGTCGGCGGCCTCATCGTGCTGACCAACTCGCGCACCCTGCTCAAGAGCGACTGGGTCGACGCGCCGTCCACGACGCGCTACGGCGTGTACGCCGCGATCTACCTGGTGTGGGCCGCCGCCGTCGCCTACTCGGTGCGCCAGCACCGCCGCGGCGAGGACGAGGTCGCCGCGGTCGAGCAGCACCAGCCCGCGCCGGTCGCGTCCTGACGGACGGCGGCACGCCAGGATGGCTGCATGACCTCAGCGTCGACGTCCGAGGCGCTGCTGCGCCTGCTCGCCGAGCGGCGCCGCGGCGTCCTCGCCACCCTCAAGCGCGACGGCCGCCCGCAGCTGTCGACCGTCTCGTACCACGCGGACGGCGACAGCGCCCTCGTGCGGATCTCGACCCGCAGCCCGCTGGCCAAGACCGCGAACCTGCGCCGCGACCCGAGGGTGAGCCTGCACGCGGCCTCGGACGACGCGCGGGCCTACGCGGTCGCCGAGGGCGAGGCGCAGGTCGGGCCGGTGGCGCAGCAGCCGCACGACGCGGTGGTGGACGAGCTGGTCGAGCACTACCGCACCCTGAACGGCGAGCACCCCGACTGGGAGGAGTTCCGCGCCGCGATGGTGGCCGAGGAGCGGCTCGTCGTCCGCTTCACCGTGCTGCGGCTGTACGGCCTGCCACCGGCCTGAGTCGGCCTGAGCCGGCTCGAGCCGGGCGCTAGCCCTGGCGCCGGAGCCGGTCGGACTGCGCCAGCCGCCGGGTCGCCGCGCGCGCCGCCGCGAGCTGGCCGAAGCCGCGCCGCCCGAGCAACCAGCCGGCGCCCACGCCGACCAGACCGCCGAGCACCAGCACCAGCCGCGGCTGGGTGAGCCCCATCACCAGCAGCACCAACGAGATCACGACCACGATCAGCGGCACGCGCACGCTGGCCCGCCCGCCGGTGAACCCCGCGAACGGCAGGGGCTCGTCGGGGTCCTTGCCCGCCACGACCGGGCCGAGGTCCAGGTGCCGCCGCGCGCCGCCCACCGGCACCAGCGCGCCGCCGCCCGGTCCGGGGTCGACCAGCAGGTCGACGTCCGGCGCCGCCCACAGGCCGACCAGCTGGCGGAAGGGCAGCTCGCGCACGTACGGCGCGTCCGCGTCGGCCCCGGCGTGCTCGCGCCACCAGGCGGCGAGCCGCTCGGGCTCGGTGCACGCCACCAGCACCCGTCGTCCGTCGTAGTCGACCACGACGCTGCGGTCGTCGCGGTCACGCACGAACACCAGCACCCGCTGGCGCAGGGCGTCGATCAGGGGCGCGTCGACGTCGTCCGGGTCGGGCATGCGCCGACCTTACGGTGCGCCCGGCGCCGCGTCAGACGTCGGTGGCGTCGTCGGCGAAGCGGGCCCAGACCACCTTGCCGGTCGGGGTGCGCGCCCAACCCAGCTGCTCGCTGACGCGGGCCACGATGAGCATGCCGCGACCGTCCTCGGCCATGGGGGCGCTGTCGCGCAGGGTCGGGGGCGCGCTGCTGTCGTCGGCGACCGCGACCAGCCACCCCTCGCCGACCCGGTGCAGCGCCAGCGACATCCCGCCGCGGGCGTGGCGCACGCTGTTGCTGACCAGCTCGCTGGTCACCAGCGCGGCCCGACGAAGCACGGCCTCGTGCGCGCCGTCCATGGCCTGGGTGACGAGGCGGCGGGCCAGGCGAGCGCTCGTGGCGTCCGCCCGCAGGGGCCACTCGCCGACGGGCTCGCCGTTCGGCGGCTCTCCGGCGGGCACGACGCGCACGCTCATGCCAGCCCCTTCCACCCGAGCGGCCCTGGACGTCTTCTTCGTCCGAGGAGCCCACGGTAGTCCCGAATGCCCGGACCGCGCGCGCCAGATCTCGGCTGCGACACTGGCGCCGTGACCGTGCTGCAGTCCCGCAAGCTCGCCGACGTCTGCTACGACATCCGCGGACCGGTGCTGGCCGAGGCCCAGCGGCTCGAGCGCGAGGGCCACCGGGTGCTCAAGCTCAACATCGGCAACCCGGCACCGTTCGGCTTCGAGGCGCCCGAGGGGATCCTCGCCGACGTCGTCGCGGCGCTGCCGACCGCGCAGGGCTACTGCGACAGCCAGGGACTGGTCGCTGCCCGGCGCGCCGTCGTCCAGTACCACCAGGGCAAGGGCGTGCACGGCATCGACGTCGACGACGTCTACCTGGGCAACGGCGTCAGCGAGCTGATCGTCATGGCGCTGCAGGCGCTGCTGGACGACGGCGACGAGGTGCTCATCCCCGCGCCCGACTACCCGCTGTGGACGGCGGCCGTGTCGCTCGCGGGCGGCCGGCCGGTGCACTACCGCTGCGACGAGTCCGCCGGGTGGCAGCCCGACCTGGACGACCTCGCCGCCAAGGTCGGCCCGCGCACCCGCGCCGTCGTGGTCATCAACCCGAACAACCCCACCGGTGCGGTCTACGGCCAGCCGGTGCTCGAGGGGATCGTCGAGGTCGCGCGCCGGCACGGGCTGGTGGTGATGAGCGACGAGATCTACGACCAGATCCTGTACGACGACGCCCAGCACGTGGCCACGGCGTCGCTCGCGGACGACGTCCTGTGCCTGACGTTCAACGGGCTGAGCAAGGCGTACCGGCTGGCGGGTTTCCGGTCGGGGTGGCTGGTCGTGAGCGGACCGACGTCCGACGCGCGCAGCTACGTCGAGGGGCTGTCGATCCTGGCCAACATGCGGCTGTGCGCCAACGTGCCGGCGCAGCACGCGGTGGCGACGGCGCTCGGCGGGCGGCACGGCCTCGACGAGCTGGTGCTGCCCGGCGGGCGGCTGCGCGAGCAGCGCGACACGGCGCTCGCGCTGCTGCGCGAGATCCCCGGGGTGACCTGTGTCGAGCCGCAGGGCGCCCTCTATCTGTTCCCGCGCCTGGATCCCGAGGTCTACCGGGTTGACGACGACCAGCAGCTGGTGCTCGACCTGCTGCGCGAGCAGCACCTGCTGCTGGTGCAGGGCACGGGCTTCAACTGGCCCGACCCCGACCACCTGCGGATCGTCACGCTGCCGCACGTCGAGGACCTGCGCGACGCGATGGGCCGGCTGGCGACGTTCCTCGAGAAGCGCCGCTGACGCCGAGCCGCCCGGGTGGTGGACCTGCCCGATGGGCCTCGTGCGGCGTGTGGCAGCCTTCAGAGCATGCGAGTCGACCACGTGTCCTACGCCGCCGAGAGCGGAGGCCTGCGCGAGACCGCCCAGCGGCTGTCCGACGCGCTCGGCGTCGAGGCCGTCGACGGGGGGATCCACCCGCGGTTCGGCACGCGCAACATGATCCTGCCGCTGCTCGACCGGCGCTACGTCGAGGTCGTCGAGGTGCTCGACCACCCGGCGTCCGACAAGGCGCCGTTCGGCCAGGCCGTGCGCGCGCGCAGCGAGGCCGGCGGCGGCTGGCTGGGCTGGGTCGTCGAGGTCGACGACCTCGCGCCGGTCGAAGCCCGGCTGGGCCGCGAGGCGGCCGCGGGCAACCGCTACCGCCCGGACGGCGTCGAGCTGCGCTGGCGCCAGATCGGCGTCAAGGGCCTGATCGCCGACCCGCAGCTGCCCTTCGTCGTCCAGTGGACCGGCGACGCCGAGCTGCACCCGTCGACGTCCGGCGACTCGCAGGTGCGGTTGTCCGGCGTCCAGATCGCCGGCGACGCGCAGCGCGTGCTCGACTGGCTCGGGCTGCCGACGACGTTCGTGCCGCAGGAGGTCGCGTTCCAGTTCGTCGCACCGCACGGCACGCCGGGCCTGCTCGCCTGCCAGTTCGACACCCCGTCCGGCCCCGTCACCATCTGAGCCTTCCCTCGCTCCGGCCGGTTTCCCTCTGTCCGGCCGCTCCGGGCTGCGCCAGAGCGGCACGGGTGAGGGAAACCGGCACGGGTGAGGGAAAGCGTCAGCGGGGGGACGTCGGCGTGGCCTCCTTCTCGCGCAGGTCGACCGCGTGGTGGTCGTCGCCGGACGCGAAGGCCGCCTCGTCGAACGGGTCCTGCCCGTCGAGCACCCGTCCCGCGCGCTCGCGGTCGATCTCGCCCACCCAGGTGCCCATCAGCACCGTGGCCACCGCGTTGCCGGCGAAGTTCGTCAGCGCCCGCGCCTCGGACATGAACCGGTCGATGCCCACGATCAGCCCGACCCCGTCGAGCAGCTCGGGCCGGTGCGACTGCAGGCCGCCGGCGAGCGTCGCCAGGCCCGCGCCGGTCACCCCGGCTGCACCCTTCGACGCGATGATCATGAACAGCAGCAACGAGATCTGCTCGCCGAGCTTGAGCGGCTCGCCCATGGCCTCGGCGATGAACAGCGACGCCATGGTCAGGTAGATCGCCGTGCCGTCGAGGTTGAACGAGTAGCCGGTCGGCACGGTCACGCCGACCACCGGCCGGCTGACGCCGAGGTGCTCCATCTTGCCGATCAGCCGGGGCAGAGCCGTCTCGGACGACGACGTCGACAGGATCAACAGGAACTCGCGGCCCAGGTAGCGCAGCAGCTTGAAGATCGACAGGCCCGTCGCCACGCGCAGCAAGGTGCCCAGCACCACGACCACGAAGATGGCGCAGGTCGCGTAGAAGCCCAGCATGATCTTGCCCAGGGCCACCAGCGCGTCCGAGCCGGTCTCGCCGACCACGGCCGCGATCGCGCCGAACGCGCCCACCGGCGCGACCCACATGATCATGGCCAGCACCTTGAAGACGACCTTCTGGAACCCGGCCACCGCGGCCAGCGCGCCCGCCCCGCGCTCGCCCAGCGACTGGATCGCGAAGCCCACCAGCAGGGCTACGAGCAGGGCCTGCAGCACCTCGCCCTCGGTCAGCGCCGACACCAGCGTCTTGGGGATGATCCCGAGCAGGAAGTCGGTCGTCGTCTCGGCCTCGCCGGACGCCTGCTTCTGGCCGGTCTTGGCCAGCTCGTCGGTGAGCTGCAGCCCGCTGCCGGGCTTGATCAGGTTGCCGACGACGAGCCCGATCGCGAGCGCTACGGTCGACATCACGAGGAAGTAGACGAGCGCGAAGCCGCCGACCCGCCCGACGCTCGCGGCCTTGCGCACCGACCCGATGCCCAGCACGATCGTGCAGAAGATCACCGGGCTGATCATCATCTTGATGAGGTTCACGAACGCCGTGCCGAGCGGCTTGAGCTCCTTGGCGGTGTCGGGGGCGACGAAGCCCACGAGGATGCCGAGCAGCACCGCCACGATCACGGCGATGTAGAGGAAGTGGGTGCGGTCGCGCCGCTGCGCGGGCTCGGCCGCGGTGTCGGTGCCGACGGGCTGGTCGGGATCGGGCATGGCGGCGCTCCTGGACGTCGTCGGTCAGGCTGGTCGACCCCGACCGTACGCCCGATCCGCCCGGGCTGTCCCGTGCTGTCCCGGTTCGTGAGCAGGCCTGGGGCGGCCGGGGTCAGCCGAGCCGGTCGACCAGCGCGCTCGCCAGGCCCGTGTACGACGCCGGCGTCATCGCGGCCAGCCGCGCCGCGACGTCGTCCGGCAGGCCGAGCGTGGCGATGAAGGCGCGCATCGCCTCGCCGTCGACACGACGTCCGCGGGTGAGCTCCTTGAGCCGCTCGTACGGCTCGTCCATGCCCGGCGTCCCGGCCAGCCCGGCGGCGCGCATCGCCGACTGCACCGCCTCGCCGAGCACCTCCCAGTTGGCGTCCAGGTCGCGCGCCATCGCCTCGGGCGCGGCGTCCAGCCCGGCCAGCCCGCGGCGCGCGTTGTCGACGGCGAGCAGCGAGTGCCCGAACGCCGTGCCGATGTTGCGCTGCGTCGAGGAGTCGGTGAGGTCGCGCTGCAGCCGGCTGGTGACCAGCGTCGAGGCGAGGACGTCGAGCAGCGCCGACGAGATCTCGAGGTTGGCCTCGGCGTTCTCGAACCGGATCGGGTTGACCTTGTGCGGCATCGTGGACGAGCCCACGGTGCCCTGGCCGCGCACCTGCACGAAGTAGCCGAGCGAGATGTAGGTCCAGACGTCGGTGCACAGGTTGTGCAGCACGCGGTTGAAGCGCGCGACGTCGGCGTACAGCTCGGCCTGCCAGTCGTGCGACTCGATCTGGGTGGTGAGCGGGTTCCAGGTCAGGCCCAGGCCCTCGACGAAGCTGCGCGACACCTCGACCCAGTCGGTGCCCGGGACGGCGGCCACGTGCGCGCCGTACGTGCCGGTCGCGCCGTTGATCTTGCCGAGGTACTCGGCGGCCCCGACGCGGCGCAGCTGGCGGCGCAGCCGGTGCGCCAGCACCGCGAGCTCCTTGCCCAGCGTCGTGGGCGTCGCCGGCTGCCCGTGCGTGTGCGACAGCATCGGGACGTCGCGCAGCTCGCGGGCGAGGTCGGCGACCTGGTCGGCCAGCGCGGTGGCCGCGGGCAGCCAGACCTCGCGGACGGCGCCGCGCACCATCAGCGCGTACGACAGGTTGTTGA
Organism: Angustibacter peucedani; assembly: GCF_054779595.1. Taxonomy (NCBI): domain Bacteria; kingdom Bacillati; phylum Actinomycetota; class Actinomycetes; order Kineosporiales; family Kineosporiaceae; genus Angustibacter; species Angustibacter peucedani. The sequence goes on along the minus strand of NZ_BAAGXY010000054.1, from coordinate 13,285 downwards.
CGTCCTCGCTCGTGCACGCGAAGTGCACCAGCTCGGTCAGGTCGGCCAACGACCCCGCCTGCAGCCGCCGCTTGAGGAAGTACTCGACCGCCTTGACGTCGTGCACGGTCTCGCGCTCGATCGCGGCGAGCTCGGCGACGTCGTCCGGGCCGAAGCCGTCGACCACGGCGCGCAGGCCGGCCAGCTCGTCGTCCGTGAGGGGACGGACGCCTGGCACGGCACCGGTGGTGGCCAGGTGGGCCAGCCACTCGACCTCGACCCGCACGCGCTCGCGGTTGAGCGCGGCCTCCGACAGGTGCTCGACCAGCGGGGCGACGGCGGCGCGGTAGCGGCCGTCCAGGGCGCCGAGGGCGGTACCGGCGTCGGCCAGCGGGGTGGGTGGCGTCGAGGTCACGTGCCCCATGGTCCCAGACGCGGACCACCGTCCCGCACCCCGCGGGCGCGACCCGGGGGAGGGGCGTTCAGAGCTTGGTGAGCTTGCTGCAGGGCAGGGGGATCCGGCGCACCGTCGTCCCGAAGTCCGCGACCACCTCGGCGGGGTCGCTCGCCTGGATGACCTTGCCCAGGCCGTGGCGGTCGTGGCAGACCTGGTCGCCGACGGCGTAGGTCGGGTGGTCCTGTGCGACCTCGGGACGGTTGAACGGGCTGCCGGGGATCACTCTGCGGCTTCCCGTGGCGCGTGCGTTCATGTCCTCAGCATGCCTCTGATCGCCGCGAACCGACAGTCTCGCAGGTCAGTCGGCCGGATCGCCCACCACGACGTTGAGGCTGCGGGGCCAGCTGAAGTACCGCACCGACAAGTTGATCAAGGTCGCCAGCCGGTTGCGGCCGCCCATCAGCTCGACGATGTGCAGCCCCAGCCACGACAGCCAGGCGAGCGTGCCGCGCAGCCGCAGCCCGAACGGGAACTGGACGACGGCGTCGCCCTTGCCGACCGTGGCCATGGTGCCCTTGTCGAAGTATTTGAAGGGCTGCGTGGGTGAGCCGGCGAGGATCCGGCGGATCTGCACGCCCGCGTGCTTGCCGCCCTGGATCGCCGGCTGCGCGACCTGCGCGAGGTCCTCGGGGTCGAGCGCGACGTCGCCGACCGCGAAGACCTCGGGGTGCCCCTGCACGCGCAGGTCGGCGCCGACCGCGATACGACCGCCCTTGCCGGTGGGCAGGCCCCAGCCGCCGACGATCGGCTCGGCCGTGATGCCGGTGGCCCACACCGTGACGGCGCACGGGATCGTCTCGAGCGCGCCGTCCGGGCCCTTCACGACCACGGCGTCGGGCCGCACCTCCTGCAGGGCGGTGCCGGTGCGCAGGTCGACGCCCCGCTTGCGCAGCTGCTTGGCCGCGTAGGCCTGCAGCTTGGGGTGGAACGGCCCGAGGACGACGTCCGTCATCTCGACCAGCACGATCTTGACCCGGGCCACGTCCAGCGTCGGGTAGGCGATCGGCACCGCCGCGTTGCGCAGCTCGGCGAGCGCGCCGGCCATCTCGACGCCGGTGGCGCCGCCGCCCACGACCACGACGGTGGGCTCGGGCGCGCCGGGCTTGCCCTGCGAGGCGTTCTCGATCGCGGTGAGCACCCGGTCGCGCGTGGCGATCGCGCCGGCCCGGGTGTAGATCGCGAGGGCGTTCTCCTTCGCGCCGGTGATGCCGAAGTAGTTCGCCGTCACGCCGCAGCCGATGACCAGGTAGTCGTACTCGAGCGGGTCGTGGTCGGCGAGGTGCACGAGCCGGGCGTCGGCGTCCACGCGCGTCACGGTCGCCCGCAGGAAGTCGGCGTTGCGGAACTTGCTGGTGAAGGCCCGCAGCGCGAACGTCACGTCGCCGGGGTTCAGCCCGCCGGTCGCCACCTGGTACAGCAGCGGCTGGAAGGTGTTGTACCCGTTGCGGTCGACGAGCAGGACGTCGACGTCGGCGACGCTCAGCTGGCGCACCGCCGACAACCCCGCGAACCCGCCCCCGACGACGACGACGCGCGGACGACGGCGGCTGGCACTGGTCATGTCTCCAGCCTAGGGACCGCTCGACGGGCCGCCATCGGGGCGCCTGGTTAGCATCGGCGCATGGCTGACCAGCAGCACGACAACCCGCGCCAGAACGTCACCTTCGACAGCGCCGGCACCACGATCCACGGCTACCTCGCCACGCCCCCCGCGGGCACCGGCCCGGGCGTGCTGGTGGTGCAGGAGTGGTGGGGCCTGGACGACCACATGGTCGACATCTGCGACCGCTTCGCCGCCGAGGGCTTCGTCACGCTCGCGCCCGACCTGATGGGTGGACGCGTGGCGCACGACAGCGACGAGGCCGGCGAGATGATGTCGCAGCTGCCGGTCGACGAGTCGGCGCACAAGCTCGGCGGCGCGGTCGACTGGCTGCTCGCCCACGACGCGGTGACGTCGTCCACCGTGGGTGCGGTGGGCTTCTGCATGGGCGGCGGTTTCGTGCTCGCGCTGGCCACCCAGCAGGGCGAGAAGGTCAGCGCCGCGGTGCCGTTCTACGGCGTGGGCGAGGCCGTGCCCGACCAGTACCAGGGACTGACCGCCGCGGTGCAGGGCCACTACGCCGAGCAGGACGACTTCTACCCGGTCGACCAGGCGCGGGCGCAGGAGCAGCAGATCCGCGACGAGTCGGGCAGCGCCGACGTCCAGTTCTTCTACTACCCGGCGGGGCACGCGTTCCACAACGACAAGGACAAGCTCGGCACGTACGACGAGGAGTCGGCGCGGCTGGCCTGGTCGCGCACGGTCGACTTCCTGCGCTCGCACGTGGCGTAGCCCCGGCTGCGTCGCCTAGCCGGGGGCCACGCCCTCCGGCAGCGGGACGGCGTCGCGGGCGCCGTCCGGACGTCGTCGCGCGGTCTCGGCGAGGACGATCCCGACGAGCACCACCACCGCGCCGGCGAGCTGCACGGCGGCGAGGTCCTCGCCGAGCACCCACCAGGCCACCAGGCCGGAGCCGATGGGCTCGAGCATGCCGAGGACGCCGACGCGGGCCGGTCCGACCCGGCCGACGGCCAGCAGCACCAGCCCGAACGCCGTCACGGTGCCGAGGACGACGACCCAGGCCGCTAGCACGCCGACGTCCACGGTCAGGCCGTCGAGGCCGCCGGGCAGCGCGACCGGGTCGGCCAGGACGTCGAACGGGAACCGCCACCACGGCCGCACCACGGCCCACAGCAGCGCCGAGAAGGTGAAGATCCAGCCCATCAGCGAGACCGGGTCGCGCTGGCCCAGGCCGCGCTCGCCCATCAGGTAGTACGTGGCGAGCGCCGCCGCCGCGCCGAGCGCCGCCAGGACACCGACCCCGTCGAGCGTGAGGCCCTGCCAGACCTGGGCGACGAGGGCCAGGCCGGCCAGGCACAGCGCGAGGGCCAGCCAGACCCGCGAGCGCACCTGCTCGCCGCGCGCGAACCGCACCCACAGCGCGACCATCAGCGGCGCGGTGTACTCCAGCAGCAGGGCCACCCCCACGGGCATGCGGGCGATGGCGACGAAGTAGAGCCACTGCACCATGGCGATGCCGAGGATCCCGTAGACCGCGAGGAAGGCCAGCTCGCGGCGGCCGACGCGCAGCGCGCGCCGGTTCGTGAGCGCCGTCCAGCCCATCAGCAGCACCGCGGCACCGGCGGAGCGCAGCGACACGAGGTCGACCGAGTCCAGGCCGTGCTGCAGCACGATCTTGCTGACCGTGGCGTTGATCGAGAACAGCACCGACGCCGACACCGCCAGCACGACGCCGCCGGCGGCGCGGCGGCCGGGCGTCGTCGTCACGGCTCGCACGCTACCCAGCGACCCGGCCGACATGCGGATCGGGCCGTCCGTCGAGATGCCGAGCACGGGCCGGGGCTCGCGAGGCCCGTCGTGCCTGTTGCTGGTGCGGTGCCTGAGCCGGCTCAGAGCACGCGCAGGCGGTACCGCGCGTCGCCCCAGCCCGAGTCGGCGAGGGAGACGATCTCGTAGGTCCCTCGCGGCCGGTACAGCGCGAACGTGTAGTTGCCCACGTCCCCCATGCGCACCGACTTCAGCCGGGTGCGGTGCCCGTTGCCGGACAACCGGTACAGCACCGCGACGCCGCCGACGCGGGTGAAGCTGCCGTGCAGGGTCAACCGCGTGCCGTGGTAGGCCCAGTCGTGGAACAGCTTGCGGCTCTTGGGGTGCACGGTCACCCGCCGGACCACGCTGGTGGACGGCTGCGTGTACCAGCTGCCTGCGTAGCGCCACCGCAGGAAGACGCTGCGCTGGAGCTGCTGGGTGGAGCCGCTGGCCCGACGGGTGGCGGACCCAGGCCACCTGATCCCCCGCGTGGCACTGCTGTGGTCGACCGTCTTCCAGTGCAGCCCGTCGTAGGACTGCTCCAGCGACCCCCATGACGTCGACAGGCCGTCGTCAGCCAGGGTGGCGCCAGGCGTCGGGCCGACGTAGCCGGCCCAGGCGAGGTACGGGACGGTGTCGTCGACCAGCACGTCCGTCCAGCGGGGGTACAGGTACGCGTAGGTGCGCATCGGGTTGGTCGGGCGGTCCATGATCACGGCCCCGCCGGAGATCGGCAGGTAGTCGGTCGTCGTCCGACCGTCCACGCGATCGCTCGACGTCGTCGGCGCGGCGAGAGGGTCGGAGCTCGTGCCGTAGCTGGTGACGCCGTCGACGTCCGCCCAGCTCCAGAACCCGCCGTCGAACGGCTGGACGAGGTAGCGGCCGTCAGCGCCACGCCGGGCAGGCGTCCCGCCGTCGGGGCTCGGAGAGGTGGCCTCGTAACCCAGCACGCCCTCGCGGCGCGTGCCGTAGAGCAGCGTCGTCGCGTCCGCCCAGCTGAAGGTGGTCGGGACGGCGAGGACGGGAGCGCTCGTCGTGCTCCAGTAGCGGTCGACGGTGTCGCCGGCGGAACCGTCCAGGCGGCGGGCGACGACCTTGGACGCCACGGTCTTCCCGGCGGAGTCGTACCGCGCGTACATGGCCGCGCCGTAGGTCCCGTCGGGTGACACGTCGAAACCGACGGGCCGGTAGGCCGTGGTCGGCGCGGCGAAGAGCGGAGTTGGCGACCGCGTCGTGGTCCCGCCTCGGTGGGTGAAGACGAACCCCCGGTCGATCCACCATGCGGTGGAGCCGTCGGGCGAGAGCACCGGGCGGCCCTCGAACGTCGACGTCAGAACGGTGGAGGCGGCGTGCTCCCACGCCGCTCCCTCGCTGCGCACCAGGAACCAGATGTTCTCGCCGCCGATGCGCTGGTAGCCGCCGACCAGGAGGACCCGGCCGTCGTCCGACGCGTCGAACGTCATCGTGTCGACGGACACCGGCGTCGCCGCGAAGGCTCCTCCGCCGGCCGGTGGCGCGAACATCAAGCGGTGGGTGCTACCCGTGCTGGCTGGCGCCGACGTCCGGTAGAGCACGTGCGTCGGCGAAGGGGGGTCGTCGGCCGCCTGAGCGGACGGTGCGACGGCGGCAAGGGAGCCGACGAGACCGGCAACGACCGCCCCCACCGCACGGGCTGCAGGCACGACATCCCCCTCCGACCGCAGGCGCCACAGCAGTCGCCGCGAGCGGAGGGTAACCCGCGCGGCAGGTGCGGCGCGCGGACTTCACCCTGAACGACCCGGACGACGACGGCCCGGCAGGCCGTGCCTGCCGAGCCGTCGTGGTGGGCCGGTCGCGCTACCGCAGGGTCAGACCCCGGTAGCTCGTCGCCCAGGTGCTGTCGCCGACCGCGTAGATCCGGTAGGTGCCCCGGGTGAGGGTGCGCGCGCCGAAGCTGTACGAGCCGGCGCTGGAGATGCGCGCGCTCGCGATGCGGGTCTTGCGGCCGCCGGAGCTCATCTTGTACAGCGACGCGGTGCCGCCGACGCGCGAGATGTGGCCGTGCAGCGTGAGCTTGCTGCCCGAGCGCGACGCGGAGATCGTGATGGTCGGCATCACGGTGATGCTGCGCTGCGCGCTGTAGCCGGGGGCGGTGAAGACGTCGCCGGCGTAGTACCAGCGGAACCGCGTGTTGCGGGTCAGCGAGGGCGTGTAGCCGATGCCGTACGCGCCCTTCTGGCCCGGCCACGCCACCGGGTGGTCGTAGCTCGTGCTGGACGCCGTGCGCCAGGTGCGGCCGCCGTCGGTCGACATCTGCAGCTTGCCCAGCGAGGTGTAGGACAGCTGCCCGCCCAGCGCGGACGACGTCGGGAAGACGTAGCCGTTCCACGCGTCGAACAACGACTTCTGCCCGGTGTAGACCGAGGAGTAGCGGGTCACCAGGTTGGCGTGCGCGCCGGCCCGGTTGGCGGCCGTCCGCATGATGCCGGGCGCGACCGCAGCGGGGTGGTACGCCGAGGTGTGGTCGCCGTCGATCCGGCTCTGCTCGGCGGCGGGAGCGGTGAGGGCGTCGGCGGCCTGGCCGAAGCTCGTGACACCGGCCGTGTCCGCCCAGCTCCAGAACTGGCTGCCGAACTTCTGCACCAGGTAGCGGCCGGCCGGCCCCTCGGTGGGCATGCCCAGGCCGTCCGCCTGCAAGGGCACCGTGAAGTAGCGCATGGTGCTGCCGGACCGCTCACCGAAGATCAGGGTGCTGTCGTCGGCGAAGGCCAGGTTGCTGGTGTCCGGCACGGTGGTGGAGTCGGGGTAGCTCTTGCTCCACCGCGGACCGGCGCCGCCGTCCAGCGGCAGCGCGATGGTCTTCCCCGCGACGGTGGCGGTGCGGGCGGCGTTGTACTTCTTGAGCATGACCACGCCGGTGAGGCCGTCCGGGGAGACCTCGAAGCGCGCCGGCTCGTAGCCCGTGGCGGCGAACAGCACAGCGCTGCTGCGCGTGGTCGTCCCCGCGTGGTACGTGTACACGTGGCCGTCGAACAGCCACCAGGCCGTCTGGCCGTCGGCCGAGAGCGCGGGGTGCGTGTCCCAGTTCGTCGTCAGCAGCGTGGTCACGCCGCCCGTCACCAGGACCAAGCCGTAGCTCGCGTCGTTCCCGGAGGCCGACGGCACCGCGCCGCCGACGATCATGGTGCTGCCGTCCTCCGACACGTCGTAGGTGAACGCGTCGACCGACCCGGGGGTCAGCGTCTGCGTCGCCGTGCCGTCGGGCGCGCCGGACTTCAGCACGACCTTGGGGTTGGAGTAGTCCTGGAAGACCACCACCGGGTCGGCGACGTCGGCCTGCGCCGACGTGGCCGGGACGAGCGTGGCCCCGAGACCGGCCGCGGCGACCGCCGCGACGAGCCAACGGGTGCGGGCGTTGCGCATGGGACTCCCCCTGCCCGGTCCGGCCGAGACCCCCTGGTCTGCGTCGTGCCGCTCCGTGGCCGCGGAGACTAACCCGCCGGAGAGACCCGGTGCGCCCGTTTTCGCGCCTTTGCCGCCGAACGGATGAGGGACGTCGCGTCCGACGATCTGGTCGGTATCGCGACCAGTTCTTCGGACGCAGCGTCAGGCGCGAGCGGACACCCGTCGGCGCAGCTCCTCGACCAGGCCGCGGCAGGCCGCCTCGACCTCGTCGCGGCAGGCGGCGAAGACCTCGTCGTCGTGGCCGTAGGGGTCGGCCACCTCGTCGCCGTCCGCCGCCGGGTCGAACGATCGCAGCAGGACGACGCGCCCGCGCTCGTCGTCGGTGCGGGCCCAGCCGCGCAGCACCCGCTCGTGCCCGCGGTCCAGCGCGACGACGAGGTCGAGCTCGTCGAACCAGGCCGGGTCGAACGCGCGGGCCACGTGCTGCGAGCCGTCGTACCCGGCGTCCGCGAGCGCCCGGACGGCGGGCGGGTTGGCGCCCTGCCCCTCGTGCCAGTCGCCGGTGCCGGCGCTGGAGACCTCGACCTGGCCGTCGAGCCCGGCGTCCTCGACCAGGTGGCGGGTGATCACCTCGGCCATCGGTGAGCGGCAGATGTTGCCGGAGCAGACGAAGCACACGCGCAGGGGATCCACCCGCCGATGATGGACGACGGCGCCGGACGTCGACCAATCCGGCGCGCTGCCCGGGACGAACTCCTCGCGTGACCTTCCTCATCGACCAGTACGCCCGCACCGCAGCACCGGTGCAGTGGGACGACCTCGACCTGTCGGGCGCCTTCGCCGAGCGGCCGCTGTCGCCCGGGGCGTTGCGCTGCCTGCGGTACATGAGCGACGTGGAGTCGTACACGGTCTGCTACCTGCGCGACCTGCTCGTCACGCCGTCGCACAACGACCCGGACATCACCACGTTCCTCACGATGTGGAACTACGAGGAGTACTGGCACGGCGAGGCGCTGGCCGACGTCCTGGCGGCGCACGGTGTCGAGACCGGCAACGCGCACCTGCGCGACGTCCGCGAGCGGCAGGGCCGCAAGGCCAAGACCGGCCCGCTCAAGCAGCTGCTGCTGGCCAACCTGGTGGGCGAGGACTTCATCGCCACCCACATGACCTGGGGCGCCATCAACGAGTGGTCGACCCACGCCGGCTACCTCGCGCTCACCCGGCACGAGGACCACCCGGTGCTCACCGAGCTGCTGCGCCGCATCATCAAGCAGGAGACGCGGCACGTGGCGTTCTACAACAGCCAGGCGCGCGAGCGGCTCGAGCGCAGCCGCAAGGCGCAGCGCATCACCCGGTTCGCGCTGCAGAAGGCCTGGAACCCGGTCGGTTCGGGCGTCATGCCCGAGGACGAGGTGGTCTTCATGCTCACCTACCTGATGGGTGGACCCGAGGGCCGGGCCGAGGCGCGCAAGATCGACCAGAAGCTCGACGGGCTGCCCGGGCTGGACGGCCTGCACCTCGTCGAGCGCGCCCTCGACGCTCGCGGCGTCCCCGCCTGAGGCGCGGCGTCCCCGCCTAGCGCGGGCGCTCGTCGACGATGCGGCGGGCCTTGCCGATGCTGCGCTCGACGCCACCCGGCTCGACGACGTCCATCGCCGCGGTGACGCCGATGCGGTCCTTGACCTGCTGGGCCACGGCGCGGGCCAGCGCCTCGCGGCCCTCGCGCCCCACGCCGTCCGCCGCCTCGACGCGCACGGTCAGCTCGTCCATGCGGCCGGGTCGTGTCAGCACGCACTGGAAGTACGGCGTCAGGCCCTCGGTCGCCAGCACGATCTCCTCGACCTGGGTCGGGAAGACGTTCACGCCGCGGACGATCATCATGTCGTCGGTGCGGCCGGTGACCTTCTGCATGCGCCGCATGCCGGGCCGGGCGGTGCCGGGCAGCAGCCGGGTGAGGTCGCGGGTGCGGTAGCGCACCACCGGCATCGCCTGCTTGGTCAGCGAGGTGAAGACCAGCTCGCCGACCTCGCCGTCGGCCACCGGCTCGTCGGTGACGGGGTCGACGACCTCCGGGTAGAAGTGGTCCTCCCAGACGTGCAGGCCGTCCTTGGTCTCGACGCACTCCTGGGCGACGCCCGGGCCCATGACCTCCGACAGCCCGTACACGTCGACGGCGTGCATGCCCGCCCGTTGCTCGATCTCGGTGCGCATGGCGTCGGTCCACGGCTCGGCGCCGAAGATCCCGATCTCGAGCGAGGACGACGCGGGGTCGACGCCCGCCCGCTCCATCTCGTCCAGCACCGACAGGAAGTACGACGGCGTCACCATGATCACGCGCGGCCGGAAGTCCGCGACCAGCTGCACCTGCCGCTCGGTCATGCCACCGCTGATCGGCACCACGGTGCAGCCCAGCGCCTCGGCGCCGTAGTGCGCCCCGAGCCCGCCGGTGAACAGCCCGTAGCCGTAGGCGACGTGGACGACGTCCCCGGGCCGTCCGCCGGCCGCGCGGATCGAGCGCGCCATCACGCCGGCCCAGGTGCGCACGTCCTCGGCCGTGTACCCCACGACCGTCGGGCGGCCCGTCGTGCCGGACGACGCGTGCACCCGGTTCACCTGCTCGCGCGGCACGGCGAACATCCCGAACGGGTAGTTCGCGCGTAGGTCGGCCTTGGCCGTGAACGGCGCGTGCCGCAGGTCGTCCAGGCTCGTCATCGCGCGCGGGTCGAACCCGACGGCGTCGAAGGCCGCGCGGTAGTGCGGCACGTGGTCGTAGGCGTGGGTCAGCGACCAGCGCAGCCGCTCCAGCTGGGTGGCGCGCAGCTCGTCGACGGACCAGCGCTCGGCGTCGTCGTACAGGTCGGGCCGCGGCTCGACGACCGGCAGGCTCATGCGTCCTCCTGCGAATTCCCTTGCGGCACACCGGGGATGGGCCGGCCCAGCGATCGTGAGCGGCCGCGGAACAGCGCCACGAGCGCGCCGTCGTCCGCGCGCGTCACCCGGACGTCGGTGCTGCCGCTGCGGCCGAAGGTGTCGGTCTCGACCGCCTCGGCCAGCAGGACGTCGCCCAGCCGGGCCGGCGCGGTGAACGTGATGTCGGCGCCGGCGGCCACGGTGACCATGCCGTGGCTGTTGCACGCCACCGCGAACGCCGAGTCGGCCAGCGTGAAGACCAGGCCGCCGTGGGCGATCGCGTGGCCGTTGACCATGTCGTCGCGCACGGTCATGCGCAGCCGTGCGGTGCCCGGCCCGACGTCGTCCAGCGTGATGCCGAGGCCGGCGCTCGCGAGGTCCTCGCCGAGCATGGCCTCGGCGCTGGCGCGCGCGAGCTCCTGCTGGTCGGCGTCAGGCACGACGTCCACCCGCCTGGACGTCGCGCAGCCGGCCTCCGGTGCGGGCCAGCCGCAGGAACGCCGGGCTGGGCCGGTAGCGGCCGGTCGGGAAGACCGTGTGCAGCTCGCGCAGCACGGTCTCGACGTCGACCCCGGCCGCGTCGAGGCGGTCGCCCCACTGCAGCGGGCCGCTCGGGTAGCCGGTGCCGAGGATCATCGCGACGTCGACGTCCTCGGCGCTCGCCTCGCCCCGCGTGACGAGCTCGACCGCCTCGTTGACGAGCATGCAGACGGTGCGCGCCACCACGCCGCCCGGGCTCTCGCCGACGACGCTGACCGCGACGCCCGCGGCCTGGCACAGCCCCACGGCGGCGTCGAGCGACTCGGGCGGGCAGTCGGCGGACGCCGACAGCGACACGCGGGTGCAGGTGGCGGGGTCGTGCGCCCAGTCGAGCAGGACGACGCCCGACGCCTCGTGCGTCCAGCACTCCGAGGGCAGCTCGCCGTTCGCCTCGCGCAGCAGCGCCCCACCGGGCAGCTCGATGCCGGGCACGTCGTCGTCGACGAGGTCCTCCTCGTCGAGCAGCACCCGCTCGAGCACCACGCCGGCGGCCTCGGCCCGGCGCAGGAACGCCCCCATCACCGGGAAACCGTCGCCCTCCTCGTCGTGGCGCAGCACCAGGCCGGTGGGCACGGCGCGCGAGGGCTCGGTGCGCGGCTCGGCGTCCGTCGCGCCGCCGTCCGCGCCGTAGGTGAACACCCCGCGCCCGCTCTTGCGCCCCAGCCGACCGGCGTCGACGAGCCGCTGCTGGAAGACGGTCGGCGCGTAGCGGGCGTCGTGGAACGTCTGCTCCCAGACCGAGCGCGACACCGCGAGGTTGACGTCCTGCCCGACCAGGTCGGTGAGCTCGAACGGCCCGAGGGGGAACCCGCCGGCCTCGCGCAGCACCGCGTCGACGGTGGCCGCGTCGGTGACGCCCTCCTCGACCATGCGCTGCGCCTCGCCGTAGTACGGCCGCGCCACCCGGTTGACGATGAAGCCCGGCGTCGAGGTGCACACCACCGGCGTCTTGCCCCACTCGCGCGCGAGGTCGACGGCGGCCTCGACGACGCCCGGCGCGGTCTGCTCGCCGCGCACGACCTCGACCAGGCGCATGCGGTCGGCCGGGTTGAAGAAGTGCAGGCCCACCACGCGCTCGGGGTGCTCGAGCCCGGCCGCCACCGCGGTCACCGACAGGGACGACGTGTTGGTGGCCAGCACGGCGTCCGGCCCCACCACGGCCTCGACGTCGGCGAGCAGCGCCCGCTTGGCCGCGAGGTCCTCGGCCACCGCCTCGACCACCACCGAGCAGCCGGCCAGGTCGGCCACCGCGCCGGCCACGGCGAGCAGGTCGGCCGCCGCCGAGGCCTCCTCGGCGTCGAGCTTGCCGCGCTGCGCCAGGCGGTGCAGCTTGCCGCGCAGCCCGTCGACGGCGCTCTGCGCGGCGCCCTCGCGGACGTCGAGCAGCCGCACGGGGTGACCGGCCTGCGCGGCCACCAGGGCGATGCCCGCGCCCATGGTGCCGGCGCCGATCACGGCCACGGGAGAACCCGGTTGGACTGGGGTCACGAGGAGGCCTCCTGGCGGCGGTGGGCACGACGGGTGCGTCGGACGTCGGCGGATAGGGTCACCGTATGAGTGCAGAGCCGCACGCAGGAACCTACGCCCCCGGCGCGTTCGTGCCGCAGCCCCACCCGGTGCCCGAGAGCGCGCCCGAGGCCGCCCGCGCGCTGGTCGAGACGCACCGCGAGGCGCTCGACGCGGCGCTCGCGGCGGTGACGTCGCGGCAGTACCTCTCGCGCTACCCCGAGTCGCCGTCGCCGCGCGTCTACGGCGAGGGGACGGCCGAGGCCGGGCAGCAGGCGTTCGAGGCCCAGCTCACCCGCGACTTCGACGAGCTCGACGACCAGCCCGCCACCGACGGCCGGGTGGGCGACGAGGTCTCGCCCTACGGCCCGGCGCTGCGGGTGGGCTACCCGCACCAGGACGTCGACCGGCTGCTCGCGGCCGCGGCCGCGGCGGTGCCCGCCTGGCGCGACGCCGGCGCCGAGGTGCGCGCAGCGGTCTGCCTCGAGGCGGTCGACCGCATCCACGCCCGGTCGTTCGAGATCGCGCACGCCGTGATGCACACCAGCGGGCAGCCGTTCGTCATGGCGTTCCAGGCCGCCGGGCCGCACGCGCAGGACCGCGCCTACGAGGCGATCGCCTACGCGCTGTTCGAGCAGCGGCGCGTGCCGTCGTCCGTGGTGTGGGAGAAGCCGGCCAAGGGCGAGCCGCTGCGCATGACCAAGGACTACAAGGTCGTGCCGCGCGGCGTCGCGCTCATCATCGGCTGCAACACCTTCCCGACCTGGAACTCCTACCCCGGCCTGTTCGCGTCGCTCGCCACCGGCAACGCCGTCGTCGTCAAGCCGCACCCGCGAGCGGTGCTGCCGCTCGCGATCAGCGTCGCGGCGATCCGGCAAGCCTTGCGCGACAGCGGTTTCGACCCGGACCTCGTGACCCTCGCACCTGAGGCGGACGGCGAGGGGCTGGCCAAGACCCTCGCGCTGCACCCGCTGGTGAAGGTCATCGACTACACGGGTGGGCCGACGTTCGGCCACTGGCTCGAGACCGAGGCGGCCGCGGCGGGCAAGGCGGTCTACACCGAGAAGGCGGGCGTCAACACCGTCGTCGTCGACTCGATCGGCGACCTGCGCGGCGCGCTCGGCAACCTGGCCTTCTCG
>NZ_BAAGXY010000053.1:0-63462 GCF_054779595.1 Angustibacter peucedani | reverse complement strand
GCGCTCGACCGCGCGGCCGAGCTGGGCCTGGGCGCGGCGACGCTCGCGGTGCTCGACGCCGGCTCGTCGGCCCGCGCCGCCGGGTAGCGTGGCGGCCGTGCAGGCGACGGTCCACGAGTTCGACCCGGCGACGGGTGGCGGCAGCGTGCTCCTGGACGACGGCCGCCGCGTCCCGTTCGGGGGCGAGGCGTTCCTCGCCAGCGGGTTGCGGCTGCTGCGCGTGGGCCAGCGGCTCACCGTGACGGTCGGCGACGACGTCCGCGAGGTCACGGCGCTCGGCCTGCACGGCGTCTGAGGTCACCTCGGCAACGGGTGTCACCCCGCTGGCAGAGGTTGCCGCGATGGCTCAGGTCGCGCGGCGCACCGGCACGCGCTCGTCGTGCTCGTCGTTGACGAAGACCTCCAGCACCCGGGCCCGGTAGAGCCGGTGCTTCGCGGGCGCCGTCACCTGCTCGCGCGACCACGCGGCCAGGCCGCTGCGCGCCGCGGCTCGGTTGAAGACCGCGAGGCCCTCGTCGAGCTCTGCTTCGGGCACCTGCGCCGCCGTCGCCGACAGGTACGCCCCGGTGCCGGTGCCCGCCGGCTGCGTGCTGTCGAACACGGTCAGCGCGAGCTGGGGACGCACCGCCAGGTTGCGCGAGTGGCGCGTGGTCGGCGCCGACACCCAGTAGACGTCGTCCCAGTCGTCGCTGGCGCACCAGACCGGTGTGGCCCAGGGCGTGCCGTCGGCGTCTGCGGTCGCGAGCACCGCGTACGGCGTGCTCGCGACCACGGCGGCGAGGAGGTCAGCCGCGCTCGTACCGGGCACCGACGGCGTCCAGCTTGTCGAGGAACTGCTCGTACCCGCGGTAGATCAGCTCGATGCCGCGGACCGTCGACGTGCCCTGCGCCGCGAGCGCCGCGATGAGGTAGCTGAAGCCGCCGCGCAGGTCGGGCACCTCGATGTCGGCGCCGTGCAACGTGGTCGGGCCCGACACGACGGCCGAGTGCTGGAAGTTGCGCTGGCCGAAGCGGCACGGCAACCCGCCCAGGCACTCGCGGTAGAGCTGGATGTGGGCGCCCATGTCGACGAGCGCCTGGGTGAACCCGAGCCGGTTCTCGTACACCGTCTCGTGCACGATCGACAGGCCGCTGGTCTGGGTCAGCGCGACGACGAGCGGCTGCTGCCAGTCGGTCATGAAGCCCGGGTGGACGTCGGTCTCGAGCACGACCGAGCGCTGCGCCTCGCCGCCGCGCGAGAAGCGGATGCCGTCGTCGTCGACCTCGAAGGCGCCGCCGATCTTCCGGAAGACGTTGAGGAACGTCATCATGTCCGGCTGCCGGGCGCCCTCGACGTAGATCTCGCCGTGCGTCGCGAGGGCCGCGCAGGCCCACGAGGCGGCCTCGATGCGGTCGGGCATGGCCCGGTGGGTGAAGCCCTGCAGCGCGTCGACGCCCTCGATCCGGATCACCCGGTCGATGTCGACGCTGATGATGGCGCCCATCTTCTGCAGCACCGCGATGAGGTCCATGATCTCGGGCTCGATCGCGGCGTTGCGCAGCTCGGTCAGCCCCTTGGCGCGCACGGCGGTGAGCAGCACCTGCTCGGTGCTGCCGACGCTCGGGAAGGGCAGCGTGAGCTTGGTGCCCTGCAGCCGTTGCGGGGCGTGCAGCCGCAGGCCCTCCGGCCGCTTCTCGACCGTGGCACCGAACTGCCGCAGCACGTCCAGGTGGTAGTCGATCGGGCGGTCGCCGATGCGGCAGCCGCCGAGGTCGGGGATGAAGGCCTCGCCCAGCCGGTGCAGCAGCGGGCCGCAGAACAGGATCGGGATGCGGCTCGACCCGGCGTGGGCGTCGATGTCGGCGACGTGCGCCTTCTCGACGTTGGTCGGGTCGAACGTCAGCTCGCCGACCTCGTCGCCGGCGCTGACGTGCACGCCGTGCAGCTCGAGCAGCGAGGACACGATGCGGACGTCGGCGATCTCGGGGACGCCGCGCAGCCGGCTCGTGCTCTCGGCGAGCAACGTGGCCACCATCGCCTTGGAGACGAGGTTCTTGGCGCCGCGGACGGCGATCTCCCCCTTGAGCGGGGTGCCACCGTGCACGGTCAGGACGTCGGTCATGCCCCCATGGTCGCAAAGATCAGGGCCGGCACCCCCATCGAGGGTGCCGGCCCTGGTCAGCGCGGTGCCGGACGAGCCGGCGCGAGCGTCAGGCCTTCTTGGCCGCGCGCTTCGCCGTGCTCTTCTTCGCGGTCGTCTTCTTGGCGGTCGTCTTCTTCGCCGGCGCCGTCTTCTTGGCGGTCGTCTTCTTGGCGGTCGTCTTCTTGGCGGTGACCTTCTTCGCCGGCGTCGCCTTCTTCGCCGTGACCTTCTTCGCGGTCACCTTCTTGGCGGGCGTCGCCTTCTTGGCCGGGGCCGCCTTCTTGGCGGTGGCCTTCTTGGCCGTCGCCTTCTTCGCGGTCGTCTTCTTGGCGGTGGTCTTCTTCGCCGCCGCCTTCTTGGCCGGAGCCGCCTTCTTCGCAGCGGCCTTCTTGGCCGGGGCCGCCTTCTTGGCCGGAGCGGCCTTCTTGGCGGTGGACGTGGCGGTGGCCGCCACGGCACCCGCGACGCGAGAGGTGGCAGCGGCGGCGCGGCCGGCGGCAGCGGCGGTGAACGCGCGCAGCGCCTTGGCGTCGGAGGTGACCTCCTTGAACGCGGTGCCGGCGCGGAAGCGCGGCACCGAGGTCTTCTTGATGCGCACGGCCTGGCCGGTGCGCGGGTTGCGGCCGGTGCGCGCGGCGCGGGCGGCCTTCTCGAAGGTGCCGAAGCCGGTGATGGCGACCTTCTCGCCCTTCGCGACCGAGACCGTGATGACGTCGACGACGGCCTCCAGCGCCTCGGCGGCGGCCTTCTTGCTGCCGAGCCGAGACTCGAGTGCGTCGACCAGCTGTCCCTTGTTCACTGAGCTTCCCCTCTTGGAGATGAGTGCCGGGCCCCTCGCCCAGCTGGTGCTGTAGCCGTCGAGCGGCGCTCGACTCGTGGACGACGGTAGGACGCCTGCGCGTCCGCGTCCAACACATCTGAGCGTGCCAACGCTTGTGTCGCAACCGTTTGACGGCTGCTCGGACGCCTCGGCGAGCCAGTCGGGAGACCGGCGCGACGCCGTCCGGGGCGGGAAGGCGGCCGCGCCGACGGGAGCGTCCGGATCGCGAGACTCGTTCTGCCACAACGGTTCAGGCAGCAGGACGCCGGGCAGACCGCGTGGTCTGCCCGGCGTCCTGGGCGGCGGGGAGGTGGCCCGTCAGGCCGGCGTCGTGGTGGGGAGCCAGCTCGGCCGACGTCCCTCGAAATTCTTGATCTCGTCCTCGTGTCCCAGGGTCAGCGAGACGTCGTCGAGGCCCTGCAGCAGGCGCCAACGGGTGTAGTCGTCGACCTCGAAGGGGCACTGGATGTCGCCGGCGTGCACCGTCCTGGACTCGAGGTCGACCGTCACCTCGGTGCCCGGCTCGTTCTCGAGCAGCTTCCAGAGGAGCTCCACGTCGTCCTGCCCGACCTGCGCCGTGAGCAGGCCCTGCTTGCCCGAGTTGCCACGGAAGATGTCGGCGAACCGCGAGCTGATGACGACCCGGAAACCGTGGTCCATCAACGCCCAGACGGCGTGCTCGCGCGACGAGCCGGTGCCGAAGTCGGGTCCGGCGACGAGCACGCTGCCGGAACGGAACGGCGGCAGGTTGAGGACGAACGTCTCGTCGCCGCGCCAGGCCGCGAACAGCCCGTCCTCGAAGCCGGTGCGCGTCACGCGCTTGAGGTAGACGGCCGGGATGATCTGGTCGGTGTCGACGTTGCTGCGCCGCAGCGGCACGCCGACGCCGGTGTGGGTGGTGAACGGTTCCACGTCTGCTCCTCAGTCCAGGTCGGCGGGCGACGAGAGGGTGCCGCGAACCGCGGTGGCGGCGGCGACGAGCGGCGACACCAGGTGGGTACGACCGCCCTTGCCCTGCCGCCCTTCGAAGTTGCGGTTGGACGTCGACGCGCTGCGCTCCCCCGGCGCGAGCTGGTCGGGGTTCATGCCGAGGCACATCGAGCAGCCGGCCAGCCGCCAGTCGGCGCCGGCTGCGGTGAACACCTGGTCGAGCCCCTCGCTCTCGGCCTGCAGGCGCACCCGCGCCGAGCCCGGCACGACGAGCATCCGCACGCCCTCCTTGACCTTGCGGCCCTTGATGACGGCGGCGGCGGCGCGCAGGTCCTCGATCCGGCCGTTGGTGCACGAGCCGACGAACACGGTGTCGACCGCGATGTCGCGCAACGGCGTCCCGGGCACCAGGCCCATGTACTCGATGGCGCGCTCGGCGGCGGTGCGGTCCTGCTCGTCGACGACGAGCGCGGGGTCGGGCACGGCCTCGCCGAGCGGCAGCCCCTGGCCGGGGTTGGTGCCCCACGTGACGAACGGCGCGAGCCGGGTCGCGTCGACCACCACCTCGTGGTCGAACGTGGCGTCGTCGTCGGTGCGCAGCTCGCTCCAGGACGCGACGGCCGCGTCCCAGTCGTCGCCGGTCGGGGCGTGCGCCCGGCCCTGGAGGTACTCGAAGGTCGTGTCGTCAGGGGCGATCATCCCGGCGCGGGCGCCGGCCTCGATCGACATGTTGCACACCGTCATCCGCGCCTCCATCGATAAGGCGCGCACCGCCTCGCCGCGGTACTCGATGACGTAGCCCTGGCCGCCGCCGGTGCCGATCTCGGCGATGACCGCCAGCACCAGGTCCTTGGCCGTGACCCCGTCCGGCAGCGCCCCCTCGACCGTCACCGCCATGGTGCGGAAGGGCTTGAGCGGCAACGTCTGCGTCGCGAGGACGTGCTCGACCTCGCTGGTGCCGATGCCGAAGGCCAGGGCTCCGAACGCGCCGTGCGTCGAGGTGTGCGAGTCGCCGCAGACGATGGTCAGGCCCGGCTGGGTCAGCCCGAGCTGCGGCCCGATGACGTGGACGATCCCCTGCTCGGCGTCGCCCATCGGGTGCAGCCGCACCCCGAACTCCTCGCAGTTGCGGCGCAGGGTCTCGACCTGGGTGCGCGACACGGGGTCGAGGATCGGGCCCGGCTCGGTGGGGACGTTGTGGTCCTCGGTCGCGATGGTGAGGTCCGGACGACGCACCGGTCGTCCCGCGAGCCGCAGGCCGTCGAACGCCTGCGGGCTGGTCACCTCGTGCAGGAGGTGCAGGTCGATGTAGAGCAGGTCGGGCTCGCCCTCGGCGCGGCGCACCACGTGCGCGTCCCAGACCTTCTCGGCCAACGTGCGGCCCATGACGGCTGTCCTTCCCTCCGCGCCTCGCCCGGCCAGGTGCCGGCGCGTGGGCGTCGGCAGGACTTGCATCTCATGAGTTGAGACGGCAATATCGAGGCATGGACAACTCTAGCGGAGTCGGCGTCCTCGACAAGGCCGCCGTCGTCTTGGGGGCCCTGGAGGCCGGACCCTCCACGCTCGCCCAGCTCGTCGCCTCCACCGGTCTGGCCCGCCCCACGGCGCACCGCCTGGCCGTCGCGCTGGAGTACCACCGCCTCGTGGCCCGCGACATGCAGGGCCGCTTCGTCCTCGGCCCGCGCATGGCCGAACTCGCCTCGGCCGCCGGCGAGGACCGGCTGCTGGCGGCAGCCGGCCCCGTGCTCGCCGCGCTGCGCGACCACACCGGTGAGAGCGCCCAGCTGTTCCGCCGCCAGGGCGACCAGCGCATCTGCGTCGCGGCCGCCGAGCGACCGGTGGGCCTGCGCGACTCCATCCCCGTCGGCAGCTCGCTGTCGATGCTCGCCGGCTCCGCCGCCCAGATCCTGCTCGCCTGGGAGGAGCCGGACCGGCTGCACCGCGGGCTGCAGGGCGCCAAGTTCACCGCCACCGCGCTGTCCGGCGTCCGGCGTCGTGGGTGGGCCCAGAGCGTCGGCGAGCGCGAGCCCGGCGTCGCGTCGGTGTCCGCCCCGGTGCGCGGCCCGTCCGGCCGCGTCGTGGCGTCGGTGTCGATCAGCGGGCCGATCGAGCGGCTCTCGCGCCAGCCCGGCAGGCTGCACGCGCCGTCCGTCGTGGCCGGCGCCAACAAGCTGACCGAGGTGCTGCGCCGCGCCTCCTGACCCTCAGGCGGCGTCGGCCGGCACCAGGGCAGGGCCACCGGCGCGCGAGCGGCGACGCGTGCGCCGCTCCGCCAGCACGCTGGCGAGGGCCAGCGCCAGGCCGATCGCGGCCAGCCCGGCACCGACCCAGGCGGGCGACGTCCAGCCGTGGCCGGCGTCGATGACCAGGCCGCCCAGGAAGGCCCCGGAGGCGTTGGCCAGGTTGAGGGCCGAGTGGTTGAGCGAGGCGCCCAACGACGCGGCGGTCGGCCCGGCCATGTCCATCAGCCGCAGCTGCAGCGCACCGACCGTCACCGAGCTGACGAGGCCGAGCACCACGACCGAGACCGCCACGCCCCAGCCGGTGCGGACCATCAGCGGGAACGTGGCCAGGGTCACCAGCGTCGAGGTGAAGCCGATGAGCAGGGCCCGGGGCACCGACCAGTCGGCCAGCCGGCCGCCGAGCACCGTGCCGAGCGTCATGCCGACGCCGAACAGCGCCAGCGCGACGGGCACCGTGCGCGTCGACCAGCCCGCGGCCTCGGTGAGGATCGGCGCGATGTAGCTGTAGACGGCGAACATGCCGCCGAAGCCGACGGCGCCGATGGTCATGGTGAGCCAGACCTGCGGGCGCGACAGGGCGCGCAGCTCCTCGCGCGGGTGCGCGTCGTGGCTGGCCGCGACCCGCGGCACCCGCCACCACACGAGCAGCACGGTGGTCACGCCCACGGCCGCGACGAACCAGTACGCCGAGCGCCAGCCCAGCTGCTGGCCGAGGAAGGACGACGCCGGGACGCCGACCACGTTGGCGGCGGTCAGGCCGAGCAACGGCATCGTGACGGCGCGCCCACGACGTGACGGGTCGACCATCGAGGCCGCGACCAGCGAGGCGATGCCGAAGTAGGCACCGTGCGGGACGCCGGACAGGAACCGCGCGACGACGAGCGTGCCGTAGCTCGGCGCCACGGCCGAGAGCACGTTGCCGGCCGTGAAGGCGCCCATGAGGGCCAGCAGCAGCCGCGTGCGCGAGATCCGGGCGGTGAGGACCGCGAGCAGCGGCGCGCCCACGACGACCCCGAGGGCGTACGCGGAGATGACGTTGCCGGCGTCCGGGATGGACACCTGGAGGTCGTCGGCGATCTGGGGCAGCAGCCCCATCGTCACGAACTCCGTGGTGCCGATGGCGAAGCCGCCCACGGCGAGCGAGCTGAGCGCGGTGGCGGTGCGGGTCACGTCAGGAGCCAACCACGCCGGCCGCGTCAGGCATTCCGCGCCGGCCCGTCGTACACCGCCCGGACGACGTCCGGCCAGACCCGCGGGCCGTCAGCGGCGCTCAGGCACAGCGCGAGGACGAGGTCGGCGTCCGGGTCGACCCACAGCAGCGACCCGCCGGCACCGGCGTGGCACAGCACCCGGTCGCCGCCGGGCAGCACCTCGCGGCCGTCCAGCCAGCGCCGGCCCCAGCCCAGGCCGACGTGCGACTCGACGGTGCCGCTCACGACGTCCACGAGCGCCCCGCTCTGGTCGGCCGCGGCCTCGGCCAGCTGGTCGGGGGTGAGCAGGTGGCCCGCGCCGTCCCAGTCGGCCAGCAGCAGCCGGCCGAGGCGCACCAGGTCCGGCGCCGTACTGACCAGCCCGGCGCCGGGCGGCGCGGCGGCCACGAGCCGCCGGGTGACCTCGACGTCGGCCAGGCCGTCGGCCGGCCCGCGCACCGGCCAGACCTGGCGCGGCGGTCCGAGCGTCGTCGCCGTCGCGCCCGCCGGCGCGGTCCACCGCTCCCGCAGCACGTCGGCGAGCGGTGCCCCGTGCGCGCGCTCGACGAGCGCCGCGAGCAGGCACCAGGCGAGCGTCGAGTACGAGTACGCCGTGCCCGGCGGGACGACGGGCGGCGCGGCCAGCGCGGCCTCGAGCGTGTGCAGCGGCCGCGGCCAGGCCCGCACCACGTCGTCGACGAGCACCTCCGGCGTGCCCGAGGTGTGCGTCAGGACGTGCCGCAGCGTGACGTCGGGCCGCGCCCCGGGCAGCTCGCGCGCCAGCGGCTCGTCGAGGTCGAGCGCGAGGTGGTGCGCGGCGGCGAGGGCCAGCGTGGCGGTCAGGGGCTTGGTGACGCTGAGCACCGCGAACGCGCGCTCGTCACCGGCCGGCCAGCTGGCCGTGCGCAGCGGGCGTCGCTGCCCGCCGGTGGCCCACGACGCGGCCGCACCGCCGCCGTCCGCCAGCACGCCGCGCAGCAGGTCGTCGACGGCGGCTGAGGGGTCCGGCACGGGCCCATCATCGACGAAGGCCCCCGCCCGGTGGGCGGGGGCCTTCGACTCGAGTAGCCCCGACGGGATTCGAACCCGCGCTACCGCCTTGAGAGGGCGGCGTGCTAGGCCGCTACACAACGGGGCCTCGGTGAGAAGAGCGTACCGGCTGGGCCGGACGTTCCGTCTCGCTGGGGTACCAGGACTCGAACCTAGACTAACTGAACCAGAATCAGTCGTGCTGCCAATTACACCATACCCCAAGGGGGTATCACGTCCGTGGCTGCACGAGGCGGCGCCGGTCCGTGACCCGACCGCAGATACTAGCGGTCGCCGGACGCGCCGCCCAAATCGAGGTCCAGGCCCAGCCAGGCGGCGAGCTCGCCGAGCGAGCCGACCACGTGCACGCCGTCAGGGACCTCGCCGCGGCCGGTGCCGTCGTCGCGGCGACCGCGGTGGTCGACCCCACGGTCGAGCCACACCCCGCGCAGCCCGGCGTCGCGCGCCCCGACGGCGTCGACGGCCAGGTCGTTGCCGACGTACGCCGTGCGCGACCGCTCGGTGCCGGCCAGCTCGCAGGCCAGGTGGAAGAGCCGGGGGTCGGGCTTGCCGACGCCGAGCGTGTCGGTGCCCACGAGCACCGGCAGCGCCCCCAGGCCGCAGCCGGCGAGCTTGCGCCGCTGGTGGCTCGTCTCGTGGTTGGTGACGGCTCCGGTGGGCACGCCGGCCCGGACGAGGGCCTCGACCAGCGCGACGGCGTCGTCGACGGGCGTCCAGGCCGCCCGGAAGGCCTGCTCGTAGGTGTCGTTCCACCGGGTGAACCCGTCGTCGTCCAGCCGCGGCCCGCCGAGGTCGGCCATCAGCGCGTCGGCCCGCAGGCGGCGCTGGGTCAGGAAGTCCAGCTCGCCGGCGGCGTACCGCGCGTAGTGGCCGCCGCGGTCCTCGAGCCAGTGCGACAGCGCGTCGGCCGGTCCCGTCGTCCCGCGGTGGGGCAGGTACTCCCCCGCGACCGCCCGCATGCCCGCAGCGAAGCTGGCCTGGGTGTCGACCAGGGTGTCGTCGACGTCGAGCAGGACGGCGTCGAGCCGGCCCCCGAGCAGCGTGGCCCGAGCCGTCATGCCAGGTGCGAGCGCAGCGCGCGCAGCCGCGCCAGCGTGGACTCGCGGCCGAGCACCTCCATCGACTCGAACAGCGGCGGCGACACGCGCCGGCCGGTCACGGCGACGCGCAGCGGACCGAACGCGAACTTCGGCTTGATGCCGAGGCCGTCGACGAGCGACGCGCGCAGGGCGGCCTCGATGGCGGCGGTCTCCCACTGCGGCAACGCTTCCAGCGCCGCGACCGAGGCGTCGAGCACAGACGCAGCGTCGTCCTTGAGCGTCGCGAGCGCGTCGTCCTCGACCACGAGGTCGGCGTCGTCGACGAGCAGGAAGCCGATCATGCCGACGGTCTCGTCGAGCTTGACCATGCGGGTCTGCACCAGCGGCGTCGCGGCCGCGACGACCTCGCGCTGCCGGTCGGTGGGCTCGCCGGTGACCACGCCGTCCTGCTGCAGGCGGGCCATCAACCGGCCCGCCAGGTCGGCCTCGTCGAGCGAGCGCACGTACTGGCCGTTGAGCCAGTCCAGCTTGTCGAGGTCGAAGTACGGGCCGACGGTGTTCACGCGCTGCCAGTCGAAGTGCTCGACCATGTCGTCGAACGAGAAGAACTCCTCGCCGCCCGGCATCGAGTAGCCGAGCAGGGCGAGGAAGTTGCGCAGCGCCTCAGGCAGGTACCCCTGCTCCTGGAACCACGTCAGCCGCGCCGCGGGGTTCTTGCGCTTGCTGATCTTCGACTTGTTCGCGTTGCGCAGCAACGGCATGTGCGCGAACTTCGGCAGGGGCAGGTCGAGCCAGCGGTAGAGCAGCAGGTGCTTGGGCGTCGAGCTGATCCACTCCTCGCCGCGCACCACGTGGGTGATGCCCATGAGGTGGTCGTCGACGACGACGGCCAGGTGGTAGGTCGGGAAGCCGTCGGCCTTGAGGATCACCTGGTCGTCCGGCCGCGGCGCGTTGACCTCGCCGCGGATGACGTCGGTGAAGGTCAGCGGGACGTCGTCCGGCACCAGCATGCGCACGACCGGCGTCTCGCTGAAACCGGGCAGCTCGGCCCGCTCGTCGCGGGTCTTGCCGAGGCAGAGCCGGTCGTACCCGGTGGGCAGCTTGGCCGCCTGCTGCGCCTCGCGCATCTGCTGGAGCCGCTCGGTGGAGCACCAGCAGTGGTAGGCGTGACCGTCGGCGAGCAGCTGGTCGACGTAGGGCCGGTAGGTGTCGAGCCGCTCGGACTGGCGGTACGGGGCGAACGGCCCGCCCTTGTCAGGTCCCTCGTCCCAGTGCAGCCCGAGCCAGCTCAAGGTGTCGTAGAGCTGCTGCTCGCTGTCGTCGCGGTAGCGCGCGCGGTCGGTGTCCTCGACGCGCAGCACGAACTGGCCGCCCTGCTGGCGGACGAACGCGAGGTTGAACAAGGACATGTACGCCGTGCCGACGTGGGGGTCGCCGGTGGGCGACGGGGCCACGCGCAGCCGGACGGGGCCGTTATCACTCATGGTGCGACCAGCGTATTGCGCCGCGTCAGTCCCGGGTGACGACGGGGTTGGACAGCGTGCCGATCCCCTCGATCTCGACGTCGACCCGCTGCCCGGCGGTGATCGGGCCCACGCCGGCCGGTGTGCCGGTGAGGATCACGTCGCCCGGCAGCAGCGTGAAGGCCGCGGACGCGTGGGCCACCAGCGCGGCGACGTCGTGCACCATCTGGCTGGTGCGCCCGTCCTGCACGGTCTCGCCGTCCAGGCGCGTCGTGATCGCGAGGTCGCCCGGGTCGAGGTCGGTGGTGATCCACGGACCCAGGGGGCAGAACGAGTCGAAGCCCTTGGCCCGCGCCCACTGCCCGTCGCTGCGCTGCAGGTCGCGCGCCGTCACGTCGTTGGCGCAGGTGTAGCCGTAGACCACGTCGGCCACGCGGTCGACCGGCACGTCCTTGCAGATGCGCCCGATGACGACCGCGAGCTCGCCCTCGTAGTGCACCTCTGACGACTGGCGCGGCAGCACCACCGGGTCGCCCGGACCGACGACGGACGTGTTGGGCTTGAGGAACATCAGCGGCTCGGCCGGCGCCTCGCCGCCCATCTCGGCCGCGTGGTCGGCGTAGTTCTTGCCGATGCCGACGACCTTGCTGCGCGGGATCACCGGCGCGAGCAGCCGGACGTCGTCCAGCGGCACGCGCACGCCCGTGAACACCACCGGCTGGTAGAGCGGGTCGCCCTGCACCTCGGCCAGCACCAGCCGGCCGCCGTCGTCCTCGACGACCCCGAACGTCGGGTCGTCACCGGTCGTGTACCTCGCGATGCGCACGCCCCGAACCTACCCCCGCCTACCCTGGACGGCGTGACGGGGACGACGGCGGTGCGCGCTCGCGTCGTGCTGCCCGAGCACCGGTGGCGGGCGGCCGAGGCCGAGCACCACGCGGTCGTCGACGGCTGGACGGCGGGCCGGCTGGCGCGCGCCGCCCGTGGCGAGAAGCACCCGGTCGAGGACTTCCTCTTCACCTACTACTCCCAACGCCCGGCGCAGCTGCGGCGCTGGCACCCTGGCGCCGGGACGGTGCTGCTGGGCGACGCGGCCCGCGAGCGCCTGGCCTGGCGCTGGTACGCCGAGCAGCCGGTCGAGCTGGACGACGGCACGACGGCCATCGGCGTGGGGGTGGACGTCGACGCGTTCATCGCGGCTCGAGGCGGGACCGTCGACTTCGTCCGCGGGCTGCTGGCCGCCACCGCCTCGCGCCCGGCGCAGCTCGGCTGCTTCGGGATGCACGAGTGGGCGATGGTCTACCGCCTGCCCGAAGGCGCTCAGCGGCACGAGGACTGGCCGTTGCGGCTCGGCCCCGCCGGTACCGACGCCGTCGTCGAGCACCAACCCGTGCGTTGCTCGCACTTCGACGCGTTCCGCTTCTTCACCGAGCCCGCCAGACCGCTGAACACCCTGCGCCCCAGCCGATCCGACCAAGTGGCGCTGGAGCAGCCGGGCTGCCTGCACGCCACGATGGACCTCTACAAGTGGGCGTACAAGCTGGTGCCGCTGGTGCCGTCGGACCTGGTGGCGCGGTGCTTCGAGCTCGCGCGCGACGTCCGGCTGCTCGACATGCAGGCCTCGCCGTACGACCTGGCGCCGCTGGACGTCGAGCCGGTGCGGGTCGAGACACCGGAGGGCCGGGCGGAGTACGCGCAGCGCCAGCGGTCGTTCGCCGAGCGGGCCGCTCCCCTGCGCGCCGAGCTGGTCGCGGTGTGCGAGCGGTGGTCGACCTAGCCGCGCCAGGCCTCGAGCACCGCGTCCCGCACCTCGCCCGCCAGCCCGATGTCGACGTTGAGCGCCACGACGACGTGGACGTCGTCGTCCGGCCAGCGGTGCACCAGGATCTCGACGCCGGGGTCGCCGCCGCCGTGGCCGTACCGGCCGTCCGGGTAGAGGTGCACGCCGTACCCCTCGCCCCAGCCCTCGCCACGGTCGGCGTGCTGGGTCAGGACGACGTCCCGCAGCGGACCGAGCAGCGTGCCGTCGTCGTACGCGCGCAGGAACCGGTCGAGGTCTCTCGCGGTGCACATCGCCCCGCCGTCCGCGCCGCCCACCACCGGGATCGAGTACACGTTGGTGCGCCACGGCGCACCGGGGCCGCTGCGCGTGTAGCCCACCGCCAGGTCGGGCACCGGCTCGTCGAGCCGGAAGAAGCCGCTGCTCGTCATCCCCGCGACGTCGAAGACCCGCTCCTGCACCACCTCCGTGTACGGCCGCCCGGTCACCTCCTCGACGACCAGACCCAGCACCACGAAGCCGGCGTTGGAGTACTGGAACTGCTGGCCCGGTGGGCGGTACGGCGGCACGTCGCCGAACAGCGGCAGGAAGTCGGCCGGCCGGGTCATCGAGTACGAGGGCAGCGACGTCCAGAGCGACCCGTAGTCCGCCAGGTACCGCGGCGAGCTCTCGTCCTCCTCGCTGTAGTCGGCGATGCCGCTCGTGTGGCTCAGCAGGTGGTGCACGGTCACGTCGTCGCGCAGGGTGCCGGGACGCCGTCCGGGCGGCAGGACGTCGACCACCGGCGTGCCGAACTCCAGCAGCCCGTCGCGCACCAGGCCCACGACGGCGCAGGCCGTGAACATCTTGGTGACCGACGCGACGCCGAACCGCGTCGCCGGCGAGAACGGCGTGCGGCTGGCCCGGTCCGCGAACCCGATGCAGGCCTCGAAGACCGTCGAGCCGGCGCGCGTCACCAGGACGGCGCCCGACAGGTCGCGCTCCTCGCCCCACGAGGTGAGCTCGCGGTCGAGCGCCGCGAACCGCTCGCGCTCGCCCGGCACCGCGCTCAGTCCTCGTCGCCGTCGTCGAGGTAGAGGCAGAACGGGTGACCCGCCGGGTCGAGCATGACCCGCACGTCCGCCTGCGGCTGGAAGGCCGCGAGCTCGGCGCCGCAGCCGACCGCGTGCGCGACGGCGGTCTCGAGGTCGTCGACCGCGAGGTCGAGGTGCAGCTGCATCTGCTGCTCGCCGGCCTCCCCCGGCCAGACCGGCCGAACGTGGTGCTCCTCGCGCTGGAACCCCAGGTTGTAGCCCGCGTCCTTCGACGGCGCGAGCGTCGCCCAGCCCGGGGTGTCGGTGAAGACCTGCCAGCCCAGCAGGCGCTCGTAGAAGTGCGCCAGCTCGGAGGCGTCCGGGCACCCCAGCACCACGCCGAACCAGCTCGTCGTCGTCCGCAGCGACATGCCGCAGACCCTGCCACCGACGGGCGGGCGGTGCCAGACTGCGGGGCAACCGGACGAAGGAGCGCACCATGGCCGGGAAGGGCACCGCGGACGACCCCTGGCAGCTCACCACGGCGCCCGGGTCGTCGACGTACACGATGTACCGCGACGAGGACGCCGACCCGCCGGCGCTGGTCTGCCAGGTCGGGTCCACCCAGCTGCGGTACCACCTGAGCGCGGTCGACGACCTGCACGCCTGGCTGCGCGAGCAGGGCGACTGGGTCCCGCTCGGCGCGGCCGACGAGAAGAAGGACGCCGCACCCGGCACGGTCGAGGCCTGGGGGCGTTCCGAGACCAACCCGGTCGGCGGGTGGTACGGCCTGCGCAAGGGCTACCGCGGCCGGTTCGGCATGTACCTGCCGCCGCTGCTGGAGGAGCTGGGCTTGGTCGAGCTGACCCACGACGCGCGCGGCAACAGCGTGCGCGCCCGCTGACGTCGGACCCAGCGGTTAGGCTCGGCGGGTGCGGATCCTGGTGCTCAACGGCCCCAACCTCGGACGGCTCGGCACGCGCGAGCCTGCCGTCTACGGCACGGCCACCCACGACGAGCTCGCCGCCCGCTGCCGCGAGGTCGGCGAGTCGGTGCGGGCCGAGGTCGAGGTGCGGCAGACCGACGCCGAGCACGAGATGCTCGGCTGGCTGCACGAGGCCGCCGACGCCGGCACGGCCGTGGTGCTCAACCCCGGCGGCTGGACTCACACGTCGGTGGCGCTGCGCGACGCCTGCGCCGCGCTCACCGGACCGCTCGTCGAGGTGCACCTGAGCAACGTGCACGCGCGCGAGGAGTTCCGCCGGCACAGCTACGTCTCTCCCGTCGCCTCCGCCGTCCTCGCCGGGTTCGGCGTCGAGGGCTACGCCGCGGCGATCCGCTGGCTCGCGGGTCGCGGCTGACACCGGTCCGAGCCGCCGTGCGCGACCGCGCCGAGATCCTGCACCTCGACCTCGACTCCTTCTTCGCCGCCGTCGAGCAGCGCGACAAGCCATCGCTGCGCGGCAAGCCCGTGGTGGTCGGCGGGGTCGGCGGCCGCGGCGTCGTGTCGACGGCGTCGTACGAGGCGCGCGTCTTCGGGGTGCGGTCGGCGATGAGCGTCGCCGAGGCCCGCCGCCGCTGTCCCAACGCGGCCTACCTGTCGACGCGGTTCGAGGCCTACCGGGTCGCCAGCCGCGCCGTGATGGCCGAGCTGCACGCCGCGAGCGGGCTGGTCGAGCAGCTCAGCATCGACGAGGCGTACGCCGACCTCGCGGTGGCCGCCGAGGAGGCCGAGCCGGCCACCGAGCTCGCAGCCCTCGACCTGGTCGAGGCGGCGAAGGCGTTGCGCCGCAGGGTGTCCGAGGTCACCGGTGGCCTGACCGCGTCGGTCGGGCTGGCCCCGTCGCGCAGCGTGGCCAAGCTGGCCAGCGAGGCCGCGAAGCCCGACGGGCTGCTCGTGGTCGAGCCGGCCGACGTCCGGGCCTTCCTCGACCCGTTGCCGGTCAGCGCGATCGGCGGCGTCGGACCCGCGACCCTCGCGCGGCTGCAGCCGGCGGGCATCCGCACCGTGGCCGACCTGGCCGCGATGGACGACGACGACGCGGTGCGGCTGCTCGGCTCGGCGCACGGCCGGGGCCTGCTCGCCATCGCGCGCGGTGACGACGAGCGGCCCGTCGTCGCCTACCGCGAGGCCAAGTCGATCTCCGCCGAGGAGACGTTCGAGACCGACCTGCGCGACCCGCTGCGGATGGGCTCCGAGGTCGACGTGCTGGCCGCCCGGGTGGCGCACCGGCTGCGCCGCGAGGGCCTGGCCGGACGCACCGTCACCCTGAAGATCCGGTTCGCCGACTTCAGCATCCGCACCCGCTCGTACACCGCCCCCGAGGCCACCGACAGCACCGTGGCGGTCGGCCGGGCGGCCCGGCGCCTGCTCGCCGAGGTCGACACCCTGGCCTGGTCGACCGCCGGCGGCGTGCGACTGCTCGGCGTCGGCGTCTCGGGCCTGGCCGACTGGGTGCAGCCGGACCTGCTCGCACCGCCCGAGGCCGTCGAGGACGTCGTCGCGGACGACGAGCCCGCCGACGAGCCGGTCGAGCCGGGCGGGACGGGCGGGGCGGGTGGCGGGCCGGCTCAGGCCAGCCAGCCCGACGACGACGGGCCCCGCTCCTGGCGGCCCGGTGCCGACGTCCGGCACGACGAGCACGGCGCCGGATGGGTCTGGGGCAGCGGGCTGGGCCGGGTCACGGTGCGCTTCGAGGGCCCGGCCACGCCGCCCGGCCCCGTCCGCACGTTCGCCTCCGACGACCCGCAGCTGCACCCCGCCGACCCGCCCGACCCCCTCGCTCCCTGACCCCGACCGCACCGCGCCGCACCGCGCCGCGGGGCATCACCGGCGATGCGCACCTGCCACGGTGCGAGCCCGGCCGCGGGAACGGGGCCGACGGCGGTCGCTCAGCGGCGGGTGATCCCCTGGCGCATCAGGCCGTACGAGATCGCGTCGACCAGCGCCTCCCACGACGCCTCGACGATGTTGGCCGCCACGCCGACGGTCTCCCAGGACGACGTCCCGTCGCTGGTCTCGATCAGCACGCGCGTGACGGCGTCCGAGCCGTGCGCGGCGTCCAGGATGCGCACGCGGAAGTCGATCAGCTGCAGCTTGCGCAGCTCGGGGTACGCCGCCGAGAGCGCCTCGCGCAGCGCGTGGTCGAGCGCGTTGACCGGACCGTTGCCCTCGCCCGTGGCGACCACCCGCCGTCCGGCTGCCACGAGCTTCACGGTGGCCTCGGACGTCGCGGTCCCCTCACCGCGCGCGTCGGTGATGACCCGCCACGACTCGACGTCGAAGTAGCGCGCCCGCGCGCCGTCGACCTCCTCGCGCAGCAGCAGCTCGAACGACGCGTCGGCGGCGTCGAAGGTGTAGCCGCGCGCCTCGAGGTCCTTGACCCGGTCGGTGACGCGCGCCAGCAGCTCGTCGCGACCCGACAGGTCGTACCCGAGCTCGCGACCCTTGAGCTCGATCGACGCGCGACCGGCCATCTCGGACACCAGCGTGCGCATGTCGTTGCCCACCTGGGTCGGGTCGGTGTGCTGGTACAGGTCGGGGTCGACGCGCAGCGCGCTCGCGTGCAGCCCGGCCTTGTGCGCGAACGCGCTCGCACCGACGTACGGCTGGCGCGAGTAGGGCACGACGTTGGTGATCTCGCTGACGGCGTGGGCGATCCGGGTCGCTTCGCGCAGCCGGTCTCGGTCGAGCACCGGCCGGCCCTGCTTGATGACGAGGTTGGCGACCACCGTGACGAGGTCGGCGTTGCCGGTGCGCTCGCCGTACCCGTTGAGCGTGCCCTGCACGTGCGTCGCGCCGGCCTCGACGGCGGCGAGCGAGTTGGCCACCGCGCACCCGGTGTCGTTGTGGCAGTGGATGCCCAGCCGGGCGCCCGACGTCCCGAGCACCTCGTGCACGGTGTCGGCGACCTCGGGCGGCAGCATGCCGCCGTTGGTGTCGCAGAGGGTCACGACCTCGGCGCCGGCCTCGGCCGCCGTCCGCACGACCTCGACCGCGTACTTCGGGTCGTCGCGATAGCCGTCGAAGAAGTGCTCGGCGTCCAGGACCACGCGCCGCCCCTCCCCCACGAGGAACCCCACCGTGTCGCGCACCATGTCGAGGTTCTCGGCCGGCGTCGTGCGCAGTGCCGCCTCGACGTGCCGCGAGTGGCTCTTGGCCACGAGCGTCACGACCGGGGCGAGCGAGTCGACGAGGGCCCTGACCTGGGGGTCGCCCGCTGCGGTGCTGCCCGGACGACGGGTCGCGCCGAACGCTGCGAGGACCGCGTTGCGCAGGGTGAGGTGCTGCGCGGCGAGGGCGAAGAACTCGGTGTCCTTGGGGATCGCCCCCGGCCACCCGCCCTCGATGAAGCCGACCCCCAGGTCGTCCAGGTGCGCGGCGATCGCGAGCTTGTCGGCGGCGGACAGCGCGAGGCCCTCCTGCTGCGCACCGTCGCGCAGCGTCGTGTCGTACACGTGGAAGTCACTGCTCGTCGTCACGTCGTCCTGCTCTCGTCACGTCCTGCGGGTGCGGTGTTCTGCGCCCAGTCTGACCACGAAAAAGACCCCCCGGGGCACGGGAGGTCTGGCGCGTCGTCGGACTCGGTCGTCCGTCGGCGCGCCCTAGGGAATGATCCACCTGGTCTGCATGGCCCCGCCATCGTGGCAGGTCGTCCCGACAGGCGGAAGCGCCGTCCCACCCGGCGAGACGACGCTCAGCCGCCGGCCGCGGCCACGAGGGCCTGGAACAGCCGCGGGTCCTCGCCCACCTCGGGGTGCCACTGCACGCCCACCCGCCACCGCGCCCCGGTCGCCTCCATGCCCTCGAGCACTCCGTCGTCCGTCCAGCCGGAGGCCTCGTAGCCGGGATGCGTCGCGACGCCCTGGTGGTGGTACGCGGGCACCTCGACGTGCTCGCCGAGGACCGACCGCAGCAGCGAGCCCGGCGCGGTGCGCACGTCGTGCGACCCGTAGCGCCCCGGCGCCGGCGAGTGCTCGTCGTGCCCCACCCGGTCGGGCAGGTGCTGCTCCAGCGAGCCGCCCGCCGCGACCGCCATGACCTGCATGCCGCGGCAGATGCCCAGCAGCGGCAGGTCGCGCTCGACCGCCGCGTCGACCAGGGCGGTCTCGGCGTCGTCCCGGTCCGGCCGCGGCGCCTGCAGCACCGGGTGCGGCTGCTGCCCGTAGCGCGCGGGGTCGACGTCGGCTCCCCCGGCCACGACGAGCGCGTCCAGGACGTCGACGAGCTGGCGCGCGTCGTCCGCGCCGAGGGAGCGCTCGGGGGGGACGAGCAGCACCCGGGCGCCGGCCCCGCGCAGCGCGTCGACGTACGCGGCCGGCACCAGCACCGCCGGGACGTCGCGCCAGACGCCCCACGACGCCGGCTCGGCGTAGCAGGTCAGCCCGACCAGCGGACGGCTCATCCCCGGACCGCCCTCACAGCGGCGTGACGTACGCGCCGCTGATCCCGCCGTCGACGAGGAACTGCGAGGCGGTGATGAAGCTCGAGTCGTCGCTCGCCAGGAACGCCACGGCCGCAGCGATCTCGTCGGGCTCGGCGAAGCGGCCGAGCGGGACGTGCACCAGCCGGCGCGCGGCGCGCTCGGGGTCCGCGGCGAACAGCTCCTGCAGCAGCGGCGTGTTCACCGGCCCCGGGCACAGCGCGTTCACCCGCACGCCCTGGCGCGCGAACTGCACGCCGAGCTCGCGCGACATCGCCAGGACGCCGCCCTTGCTGGCCGTGTACGAGATCTGCGAGGTCGCGGCACCCATGACCGCCACGAACGAGGCGGTGTTGATGATCGAGCCCCGCCCCTGGTCGAGCATGTAGGGCAGCACGGCCTTGCAGCACAGGTAGACGCTGGTCAGGTTGACCTCCTGCACGCGGCGCCAGGCGTCGATGCCGGTGTCCAGGATCGAGTCGTCGTCCGGCGGCGAGATGCCGGCGTTGTTGAACGCCACGTCCACCGAGCCGTAGGTGTCGGAGGCCGCGCGGAACAGCGCCTCCACCTGCTCGGCGTCCGTCACGTCGGCGTGCACGTAGAGCCCGCCGACCTCCTCGGCGACCTGCGGGCCGCGCTCGTCGTCCAGGTCGCCGATGACGACCTTCGCGCCCTCGGACGCGAACCGCCGCACCGTCGCCAGCCCGATCCCGCTGCACCCGCCGGTGACGACGCACACCCGTCCGTCCAGCCGACCCGTCATGTCCCGGTTCCCCTCTCGTGCCTGCTGCTCAGGCGTTCGTCGCGATGAAGACGTTCTTGACCTCGGTGAAGGCGTCGAGCGCGTCCGGCCCCAGCTCGCGGCCCAGGCCCGAGGCCTTGAAGCCGCCGAACGGCGTCGAGTACCGCACCGAGGAGTGCGAGTTGACCGACAGGTTGCCCGCCTCCACGCCGCGCGCCACGCGCAGGGCCCGGCCGACGTCGCGCGACCAGATCGATCCGGACAGCCCGTAGGCCGTGTCGTTGGCCATCCGCACCGCGTCGGCCTCGTCCTCGAACGGCAGCACTGCGACGACCGGCCCGAAGACCTCCTCGCGCCAGACCTTGTCGTGCACCGAGCGCGGTCGGACGACGGTGGGCGGGTACCAGTAGCCCGCGCCCTCGGGCGCGTCGCCGCGGAACAGCACGTCGACCGGCTCGTCGGCGCCCTCGACGTAGGAGCGCACGGTCTCGCGCTGGCCGGCGCTGATCAGCGGACCCATCTCGGCGTCCTCGGACGACGGGTCGGTGACCTTCACGCCGCGCACCGCGGTCTCGAACAGCTCCATGAAACGGTCGTGGACGGTGCGCTGCACCAGGATCCGGCTGCGGGCACAGCAGTCCTGGCCGGCGTTGTCGAAGACGGCGTAGGGCGCCGTGGCCGCGGCGAGCTCGAGGTCGGCGTCGTCGAACACGACGTTGGCGCTCTTCCCGCCCAGCTCGAGCGTCACGCGCTTGACCTGGTCGGCCGCGCCGCGCATGATCCGCTGGCCCACCGCGGTCGACCCGGTGAAGCAGATCTTGCGCACGAGCGGGTGCGTCACGAACCGCTCCCCGACGACGCTCCCCCGCCCCGGCACCACCGAGAGCAGGTGCTCGGGCAGGCCGGCCTCGACGGCCAGCTGGCCGATGCGCACCGCGGTGAGCGGCGTCAGCTCGGCCGGCTTCAGCACCACGGCGTTGCCCGCCGCCAGCGCCGGCGCGAACCCCCATCCCGCGATCGGCATCGGGAAGTTCCACGGCACGATGACCCCGACGACGCCGAGCGGTTCCTTGAACGTGACGTCGAGGCCGTCGGCCACCGGGATCTGCCGGCCGAACAGCCGCTCCGGGCCGGCGGAGTAGTAGGCCAGCACGTCGCGGACGTTGCCCGCCTCCCACCGCGCGTTGCCGATCGTGTGACCGGCCCCGCGCACCTCGAGCTGCGCCAGCTCCTCACGCGCGCCGTCGACCGCCTCGGCGAACCGGTGCAGCAGCCGGCCGCGGTCGGCCGGGGCCATGGCGGCCCAGACCCGTTGCGCCGCAGCGGCGGCCTCGACCGCGCGGTCGGTGGTCTCGACGTCCGCGAGCTCGACGGTCTCGACCACCTGCTCGGTGGCAGGGTCGAGGACGTCGTGGGTGAGGTGGTCGGTCATGCTCACAGCCTCTCGAACCCGCGGAAGCGCTCCCAGTCGGTCACAGCGGACTCGAAGGCGGCCAGCTCGACGTCGGCCGCGTTGACGTAGTGGTCGACGACGGCGTCGCCGAACGCGCTGCGGGCCAGGGACGACGCCGCGAACAGGTCGCGCGCGGCGCGCAGGTTCGACGGCACGTGCGGCTTGTCGGACTCGTAGGCGTTCCCCTCGAGCGCCGGCTCCAGCTCGAGCTGCTGCTCGATCCCGTGCAGGCCGCCGGCCAGCATCGCCGCGAGCGCGAGGTAGGGGTTGACGTCCCCGCCGGGCAGGCGGTTCTCGAGCCGGAGGCCCGAGCCGTGGCCCACGACCCGCAGCGAGCACGTGCGGTTGTCGCGGCCCCAGGCGACCGCGGTCGGTGCGAACGAGCCGAGCGCGAACCGCTTGTAGGAGTTGATGTTCGGCGCGTAGAGCAGGGTGAGCTCCTCGAGCGTGGCCAGCACGCCGGCCACGAACTGCTCGAACAGCTCGGTCGCCCCCTCACCCTCGTCGAAGACGATCGTGCCGTCGGTGCCGCGCAGGCTCATGTGCACGTGGCAGGAGTTGCCCTCGCGCTCGTCGAACTTGGCCATGAAGCTGACCGCCTTGCCGTGCAGCGCGGCGATCTCCTTGGCGCCGTTCTTGTAGACGCTGTGGTGGTCGGCCGTGCGCACCACCTCGTCGTACAGGAAGGCGATCTCGTGCTGGCCGAGGTTGCACTCGCCCTTGGCCGACTCGACCGTGAGCCCGGCGGCGTGCATGCCCTTGCGGATGTCGCGGAGCAGCGGCTCGACGCGGGTGCCCCCGAGCACCGAGTAGTCGACGTTGTAGCGGTTGGCGGGCGTCAGACCGCGGTAGCCGAGGTCCCAGGCCTGCTCGTACGTGTCGTCGAAGACGAGGAACTCCAGCTCGGTGCCGGCGAACGCGGTGTAGCCCAGCTCGGCGGCGCGGGCCACCTGCTGCTTCAGCACCTGGCGCGGGGACTGCTCGACGACCCCGCCGCCGATCCAGGCGAGGTCGCACTGCACCATCGCCGTGCCCGGCACCCAGGGGGTCAGGCGCAGCGTCGAGAGGTCGAGCACGAACTCCATGTCGCCGTAGCCGGTGCGCCACGAGCTGATCGCGTAGCCGTCGACGGTGTTCATGTCGACGTCGACCGCGAGCAGGTAGTTGCAGCCCTCGGTGCCGTGCTCGAGCACCTGGTCGAGGAAGAACGGCGCGTGGATCCGCTTGCCCTGCAGACGTCCCTGCATGTCGG
This sequence comes from Angustibacter peucedani, assembly GCF_054779595.1. Lineage (NCBI taxonomy): Bacteria > Bacillati > Actinomycetota > Actinomycetes > Kineosporiales > Kineosporiaceae > Angustibacter > Angustibacter peucedani. The sequence continues at coordinate 40,940 of NZ_BAAGXY010000053.1, read as the reverse complement.
TGAAGGCGACGACGACTGTGTCGACGTCGCCGTTGCTGACCCGGCGGCGCAGCTCGCCCACCGTGAGCGGTCCGTTCGACATGGTGCTTCCCTCTCGTCAGGCCAGCAGCCCGCGCAGCAGCGCGGACGTCGCGTCGCAGTGCTCCTCCATCGACCGCCGCGCGGCCGAGGGGTCCCCGGCGAGCACGGCGTCGACCACGGCCCGGTGCTGGGCGTTGGAGTGGCTGATGTTCGGTGCCAGCACCGGGATCGCCGTCAGCATCTCGTGCAACGCACCTTGCACCTGCGTCACGGCCGCCACCAGCAGGTCCGAGCCGGACACCGTGGCCAGCGCCAGGTGCAGCCGCGAGTCCGCCTGCCGGTGCTCGGCGACGTCGGCCGCGCCCTCGACGTCCTGCCGGCTCGCGACCAGCCAGGCCCGCTGGTCCGACGACAGGTCGCGGGCGGCGGCCAGCGCGGCCGCTCCCGGCTCGACCACCCGGCGGAAGTCGAGCGCGTCGCGCATCTGCTCCGTGGTCAGCCCCGTGCCAGGGCCGACCACCACGCCCGAGCCCGGGTCGGGAGCGCGGTGGACGACGACCGTGCCGCCACCGCGCCCCCGCCGGGTCTGCACCATGCCGGCCTCGCGCAGGGCCGCGATGGCCTCGCGCAGGGTCGTGCGGCTGACCCCGAGCGTCTCCGCGAGCTCGCGCTCGGGCGGCAGCTGCTCACCCGTCACGAACACGCCGAGCCGCACGCTCGTGGCCAGCTGCTCGACCGTGGCCTCGAACGCGTTGCCGTCGCGCACCGGCCGCAGCACGGCCTGCGGCAGCCGCTGCCCCGGGCGCACCGCGCTCGCCCTCCCCTGCCCCGGCGACGTCACGACTCGAAGATCTCCGCGGCTGCCTTGGTGTCGTGCCCGCTCGGGACGTCGCGCATGAAGTGGTGCCGACCGCCGAGGAACCAGGTCGCCGTGGCGAACAGGATCACGGCGCCGACCGCCACCGGCGCGTAGTTGAACGTGTCGTCGCCCCAGCTGCCGGGTGCGTACTGCGGCAGCATGAACAGCACCACGATGAAGACCACCCAGACCACGGCGATCCACCCGACCGGCGCGCTCCACCGGCCGAGGTTCCACGGCCCCACGCAGAACTGCGGGTTGCGCCGACGCAGGAACACCGGGACGACGTACGCGATGTACAGCCCGATGACCGCGATCGACGTCACCGCGAAGTAGGCGATGAGGCTCTTCAGCGCGGGCGTCGCCAGCACGATCGAGCAGACGACGCACAGCCAGATCGAGTTGGTCGGCGTGCCCGTGCGCGGGTTCACCTTCGACCACAGGCGCGAGCCCGGCAGGGCGTTGTCGCGGCTGAACGCGAACGACATGCGCGAGTTCGCCGTCACCGAGGCCATGCCGCAGAAGAACTGCGCGACGGCGCAGATCAGCAGCAGGAACTCGCCCGTCGTGCGGCCGGCCGCGTCGATGAAGATCTGGGCCGGCGGCAGCCCGGTGTCGCTCGTGCGCTCGGCGGCGTAGTCCTGGATGGACGCCGTCACGGCGACCAGCAGCACCCAGCCGGCGAGGATCGACACCCAGACGCTGCGCACGATGCCCTTGGGGGCCTCGGTCGCCGCCTGCTTGGTCTCCTCCGCCACGTGGGCCGAGGCGTCGTAGCCGGTGTAGGTGTACTGCGCCATCAGCAGGCCGATGAGGAACGCGTACAGCCCGCTGGAGAACCCGGTGTCGTTGCGGGTCTCGGTGAAGGTCCACGACAGCGACTGGTGCTGGTCGGGCACGAAGACGAGCACCAGGACGATGATCGCGACGCCGGCCAGGTGCCACCACGCGCTGACGTTCGAGAGCACCTTGACCAGGTTGACGCCGAAGGTGTTCAGCAGGCCGTGCAGCAGCAGGATGACGACGTAGGCGACGAAGGTGGACGTGGTCGTGACCTCGAGCCCGAAGACCAGGTTGAGCAGCGCCATCCACGTGATGGCGGCACCGAAGTCGATCGCCGCGGTGACCGCGACCTCGCCCAGGAAGTTGAACCAGCCCACGTACCAGGCCCAGACCCGGTTGTTGCGCTTGGCCAGGCGCCCGGCCCACCAGTAGAGCCCGCCCGCCGTCGGGTAGGCCGAGCAGACCTCGGCCATCGCCAACGAGACGCAGAGCACGAACACGCCGACCAGCGGCCAGCCGATGGTGATCGCGACCGGGCCCCCGGCGTCCATCGCGAGGTAGTAGGTGGTGATGCAGCCGGCCAGGATCGAGATGATCGAGAACGACACGGCGAAGTTCGAGAAGCCGGACATCCCCCGGTGCAGCTCCTGCTTGTAGCCCAGCGCGGCGAGGGCCCGCGCGTCGTCGTCGAGGTCGTCGTGGTCGAGAACGTCTGCCATGAGCCCATCCCAGAAGAACGGGGACCGGACCAGGAGTGGTCCAGGTCGCTAGGGCTCTGGATCTTGCTCCCCGCAGCACGCCCGCGTCAATGGTCTGGTCCTGGCCCAATTCGGACCAAGAGGGGCAAGCGGTCAGACGAGCCGGTGCATCCAGCCGTTGCGGTCCTCGGTGCGCCCGTGCTGGACGTCGAGCAGGGCCTCGCGCACGGCGCTGGTGACCTCGCCGGTGCCCTCGCCGCCGACCACCCACTCGCCGTCGTGCGAGACGAGCCGGCCCACCGGGGTGACGACCGCGGCGGTGCCGCAGGCGAAGACCTCGCTGATCCGACCGGACGTCGCGCCGTCCTGCCACTCGTCGACGCCGAAGCGGCGCTCCTCGACCTTGTGGCCGCGGTCGTCGAGCAGCGTGAGAATCGAGTCGCGCGTGACGCCCTCGAGGATCGTGCCGGTGAGCTCGGGCGTCACGACGCTGCCGTCGTCCATGACGAAGTAGAGGTTCATGCCGCCGAGCTCCTCGACCCAGCGGTGCTCGACCGCGTCGAGGAAGCAGACCTGGTCGCAGCCGCGCTCGATCGCCTCGACCTGCGCCGCCAGGCTGGCCGCGTAGTTGCCCCCGCACTTGGCCGCGCCCGTGCCGCCCGGTGCCGCGCGCGTGTACTCGCTGGACAGCCAGATCGACACCGGCTTCACGCCGCCCGAGAAGTACGGCCCGGCGGGCGAGGCGATGACGCAGAAGGTGACCTCGGCGGCCGGCCGCACGCCCAGGAACGCCTCGGAGGCGAACATGAACGGCCGCAGGTAGAGGCTGGCCTCGCCGCTGGCGCCGTCCGGCACCCAGTCGGCGTCGGCGGCCACGAGCGCCTGCACCGCGCCCAGGAAGTCCTCGGCCGGCAGCTCGGGCAGCGCCAGGCGGCGGGCCGAGCGCTGGAAGCGGGCGGCGTTCTGGTCCGGCCGGAAGCCCCAGATCGAGCCGTCGGCGTGCCGGTAGGCCTTCATGCCCTCGAAGATCTCCTGCGCGTAGTGCAGGACGGCGGCCGAGGGGTCGAGCTGAAGGGGGCCGTACGGGCGCACCTGCGCGCTGTGCCAGCCCTGGCCGGCGGTCCAGGTCACCGTGACCATGTGGTCGGTGAAGTGCTTGCCGAAGCCGGGCGCAGCCAGGACGGCCGCGCGCTCGTCGGCGGGCAGGGGCGAGGGGGCGGGCAGGTGCTCGAACTCCAGCATGCCTCGGACGCTACCGCACGCCCCTGACCTGCACGAAGGCTCAAGTGACATCGTGGTCGCACCGATACCACCCCCGTGGAAGAGAGTCCTCGCGCGCCCGCAGATGCCGGGTCCCCTCGCTGGCTCTGCCGCACCGAGATGGAGCGCGCCCGCTTCATCGACATGAACGACCGGGTGCGCACCGCCCGGCGCGTGCAGGGCGGCTCGATGAGCCTGGCCGTGCTCGTCTCCGCCCCCACCTACTCGTGGTGGCTGGTGGTGCTCGTCGCGGTCGCGCTGCTCGCCCTGGGGGCGCTGGAGAAGGTCCCCGAGGGCACGGTCAGCCTCGAGCGCGCCTCGGCCGCCAGCATGGCGCTGCTCATGGTGGTGCTCGGCATCGGCGTGCTGCTCAGCGGCGGCGTGCGCAGCCCGTTCCTGGCCTTCCTCGCGGTGCCCACGCTGATGCTGGCCGCGCGCTTCCGCCCCACCGTCTTCGTGGTCGGCGTCGGCATGTCCGTGCTCGTCGCCGGCGGCGCGATGCTCGGCGCGGCCGCCATCGGACCCGCCCCGGACGCCCCGTGGTGGGTCTGGCTCGGCGCCTACGCCGCGCTGCTGGCCGCCCTCACGGCCATCTCGATCACCCTGCTGACGGCCGAGCTGCAGTCGCGCGGCGACGCCGTCGTCGACCCCCTGACCGGTCTGTTCAACCGCAAGGCGCTGGCCGGGCGCTACGCCGAGGCTGCCGCCCAGGCCCGCGTGCTCGGCGGGTCCGTGTCGGTCGTGCTCTGCGACCTCGACCACTTCAAGCGCGTCAACGACCAGCACGGCCACGACGTCGGTGACGTCGTGCTGCGCGAGGCCGCGTACCGCATGCGCAAGACCCTGCGCACCTTCGACCTGGTCTACCGGATCGGCGGCGAGGAGTTCCTCGTGCTGCTGCCCGGCCAGGACCTGGTGCAGGCCGTCACCGTGGCCGAGCGGATGGTCGCGGACGTCGCGTCCGAGCCGCTGGGCGGGCTGGCCGTCACGATGTCGGCCGGCGTCGCCGAGACCGTCGGCGGGCACAGCCTGCTCGACGAGCTGATGAAGCGCGCGGACGTCGCGCTGTACGCCGCCAAGGACGCCGGTCGCAACCAGGTCTGCGTCGACGGCCGGCTGAGCCAGCCCGCCTGACGCTCAGCCCTTCGCGCGCTGCGCGAGGTCGGTGCCGACGTCCGACGTCGTGCGCCGCGACGTCCCCCGCTCGGCCAGGTCGTCGGCGACGGCCCGCTCGACCCGGGCGGCCTGCTCGGCCAGGCCGAGGTGCTGCAGCAGCATCGCGACCGAGAGCACGGTGGCGGTGGGGTCGGCCACGCCCTGCCCGGCGATGTCGGGGGCCGAGCCGTGCACGGGCTCGAACATGCTCGGCGCGGTGCGCTCGGGGTTGACGTTGCCGCTCGCCGCCAGGCCGATGCCGCCGGTGACGGCGGCGGCGAGATCGGTGACGATGTCGCCGAACAGGTTGTCGGTGACCACGACGTCGAAGCGCGCCGGGTCGGTGACGAGGAAGATCGTGGCGGCATCGACGTGCAGGTAGTCGGTGGTGACGTCGGGGTGCTCGGCACCCACCCGCTCGACGGTGCGGCGCCACAGGTGGCCGGCGTGGGTCAGCACGTTGTGCTTGTGCACCAAGGTCAGGTGCTGCCGCGGCCGGGCCTGCGCGCGGGCGAAGGCGTCGCGCACGACGCGCTCGACGCCGAACGCCGTGTTGACGCTCACCTCGGTGGCGATCTCGTGCGGCGTGCCGACGCGCAGCGCTCCCCCGTTGCCGACGTACGGCCCCTCGGTGCCCTCGCGGACGACGACGAAGTCGACCTCGCCGGGGTCGGCCAGCGGCGTGGCCACGCCGGGGAACAGCCGGCTGGGCCGCAGGTTGACGTACTGGTCGAGCTCGAACCGCAGGCGCAGCAGCAGCCCGCGCTCGAGCACGCCGCTCGGGACGCCGGGGTCGCCGATGGCGCCGAGCAGGATCGCGTCGTGGCCGCGGACGTCGTCCAGGACGTCGTCGGGCAGCGTCTCGCCGGTGGCGTGCCAGCGCCGGGCACCCAGGTCGTACTCGGTGCGCTCGAAGGTCGGGCCGCCGCCGGCGGTCACCGCGTCGAGCACCTTCAGGCCCTCGGCCACGACCTCCGGACCGATGCCGTCACCGGCCACGACCGCCAGCGAGAACGATGCGCTCATGGCCAGCAGGGTATCGGCCGTCCCACATCCCGGTCGCCACGTCTCGTGATGCGGACCTGCGCCGGGGCGGGTCCGGACGCACCGGAGCCCCCGACCCCGAGGGGTCGAGGGCTCCGGCGAGCAGCCGTGCCAGGACTAGCGCACGACCACCGTCACGTAGCTCGACGACGAGGACGCGAACCCAGCCTGGTTGCCGGTGTACGTGGCGCGCAGCTTGTGCGTGCCCTTCGCCAGCTTCGGGGCCTTCAGGGTCGCCTTGCCGTTCACCAGCGTGGCGGTGCCGAGCGAGGTGTTGCCGTCCCGGAAGAGCACCGACCCCGTCGCGGTCTTGGGAGCGACCGTGGCGGTCAGGGTCGGCTGGAAGCCGGCCTTGTAGTCGGTGTCGCTGACGGACAGCTTCGTCGTCGTGGCGACCGTGACCGTCGCGACCTGCGCCCGAGCACCGTCGGTGTTCAGGTGGTGCAGGAGCAGCAGGCCCATCGGCTTGTCGTTGGCGAGCGTGACGTCGTCGCGGGAGACCTCCAGGCTGCTGTCGGGCACGTCCTGGTTGATGATGCTGAGCGTGTCTCCCTCGGCACGCAGCGCCGGGGACTTCCAGCTGATCGACTTGGCGGCGTCGGAGCTGCCCGCGGTGTCGACGAGGCCGGTCTCGGCCGAGAACGACTCCACCCAGTAGTTGATCTTCGGGGTGGAGCTGCTGATCAGCCCGGCGTCCGCGAGGAACGGCAGGCCGACCGACATGGTCAGGACGTCGCTGTTGAAGACGCCGGTGTCCAGCGACCCGTCCATCAGGTTGATGAGCTCCTGGTCGATGAGCTCACCCACGTGACCGGGGCGCAGGTCGACGGTCTCGGCCACGAAGTAGTCGAAGTCGTCGGTGGACGTCGCGAGCCGGGTGTTGTAGACCGCGGCGTCCTCGGTCCCGTCACCGTTGGTGTCCAGGAGCACGTCGAACTCGTTGTACGAGGCCGGCGTGCGCCACGGACCCCAGGTGCTGACGCCGAAGTTCAGCGTCGCGTACGGCTCCTGCGGGTCGTACGACAGCGGGTCCTTCTGGCGGGCGATGTACGCCGCCGCGTCGGAGGACGAGCCCACGTACTGCAGGTCGGCCGAACGGTCGTCCGGGAAGGCGATGCAGTCGACGACCAGGGTCGAGGAGCACGACGCGATCTTCGGGCTCTTCTCCTGCAGCTGGAAGGTGCTGACCGTCGAGAGGTCACCACCGGCGAGCACGGTGCCCTGGTCGACACCGGTGCCCGTCAGGGCCAGCTGGCCGACGTGCTTGCTGTAGGCCCCGCCCAGGGTGAGCTTGCTGGCCTGGGTCATGGCCGAGGCCGCACGCGGCGCCGACCAGACCGGGACGCGCAGCTTGCCACCCGTGGTCGAGCCGGTCGGGGTCATGACGACCCGGCCGCTCGCGTCCGTGCGGTAGTTGCGCTGCAGACCGGTGCCCAGCGGGTCGCTGTCGGTCGTCGGGTCCTCGGAGTGACGCAGGGCCGAGCGGTCGACCTTGACCGTGACCTTGACGTCGGCCGAGCCGCCGGCCGGCAGGCTCACCTGCGACGGGCTCACCGTGTAGGTGACGCCCGGCGTGGCGTGAGCCGGCGTGTAGGCGATGGTGTACGTCGCCGCCGAGACCGCGCGCTTGTTGACCACGTGGATCGTCTTGGTGAGCGACAGGTCCTTCGTGGCCGCGATCGGGCCGAACGAGACGCTGACCGCGCCCGCGTCGTCCTTGCTGTAGGCCAGCGTCGCGGTGTCGACCGCGGCGTCCGCCTTGACGCGACCGGAACCGACCCGCTCGGGGCCGTAGACGTCACCGGTGTGGTTGGTGCCGACGAAGACGTCCTGGGTGGCGGTGTTCATGATCGCCGCCTTGACCTCCTCGACGGTCCAGCTCGAGTGCGCCGCGCGCACCAGGGCCGCCTCGCCCGCGACGTGCGGGGACGCCATCGAGGTGCCGCTCTCGGCGATGCCCTCGTCACCGGTGCCGACCGCGACCGAGAAGGTCGTGACGCCCGGAGCCGCGACGTCCGGCTTGACGTTGCCCGCCCGGCCGATGCCGCGCGAGGAGAACGACGCGAGCTGGTCGACCGCGCCCGGCGTCTTGATCGAGACGCTGTTGCGCAGCGCGTTCGTCATGGTGGCGCGGACGTCGTCGCCGTCGTCGATCGCGGCGGCGAGAGCGTCGGTGCCCTGCTTGACCACGATCATCGCCGGGATGACGGCGTCGCCGGTGACGCCGGCCGAGAACGCGTTCTGGTCGTCACCGAAGATCGCCCCAGCCGCACCGGCGGTGCGGGCCGCGCCGGCACGCGCCACCGAACCGCAGCGGCGGTCCGTGCCGTCGGTCCAGTACTGCAGCACGATCTTGCCGGCCATGGCCGTGGCCTGCGCCGGGCTGTAGGCGTTGCACCCGTCGGTGTTGTTGGAGGCCGACGGGGGCTGGCTCCAGTCGCCGAACTTCACGACCGGCAGGTTGCTGACGCCCGGCTCGTTGGTCCAGTCGTAGGCGACCGACTTGAGCGCGCCGAAGATGTCGTCCTGGACACCGTCGACGGTGTCCGCCGGCTCGATGCCCGCCGGGCTGTCGACCTTGAGGCCGTCGACGACGTCGTTGCCGTCGTCCGAGGCGGCCACGGCGAGCACGCGGGTCGCGTTGCCCGGCGAGCCGCCGACCTCGTAGACGTCGCCGCTGTTGCCGATGGAGGCGACGACGACGGTGCCGAGGGCGGCCAGGTTGTTGGAGGCCACGGCGTCGGGGTCGTCGGGCGAGCCGTAGCTCGAGCCGAGCGACATGTTGACGACGTCGAGGTGGTCGCTGACGTCGCCGTCACCGTTGGGGTCGGCCGCCCAGTCGAGGGCCTGGCCGACCAGGTTGGTCGAGCCGTCGCAGCCGAAGACCTTCAGCGCGTACAGCGACGCGCCGGGGGCGACACCGGGACCGATGCGGAAGTCGGCCGGGTCGAGGTCGGTGGCGTACGAGCCGGTGTAGGTCGAGCCGTCGCTGTTGACGCCCAGGCCCGCGGTGGTGCCGGCCGTGTGCGAGCCGTGACCGTTGCAGTCGAGCGGGTTGGGGTCGGGCGTCGGGTCGTCGACCCCGTCGCCCGGCGCGTAGGCGTCGCCGGCGAAGTCGTAGCCGCCGACGACCTTGGCGGTGCCGGAGAAGGTCGGCGAGGCCTTGGCCGCGTCGAACGCCGCCGTGGTGCCCGCGCCGCCGAAGTCGGAGTGCGTGTAGTCGATGCCGGTGTCGATGACGCCGACGCGCACGCCCTCACCGGTGTTCGAGTGCGCCTTCCAGACGGCGGGCGCACCGATCAGCGGGACGGAGGAGGAGTTGTCGACCGTCTTGGGGGTCAGACGGTGGATCGCCTTGACGCCGGGCAGCTTCGCGAGCGCCTGGAGCCGGGAGGCGTCGGTGGTGACCGCGATGCCCGAGTAGAGGGCGTGGGCGCGGTAGATGACCTTGGCCTTGGTGGCGGCCGCCGAGAAGTGGCTCTCGACCGCGCGCTGCTGGCCCTGGACCGTCTTGGTCTGCGCCTTGCCGGCGGCCCGGGCGGCGGTGGTGCCGCGCGAGCGGTTGGTGGTGAACGCGCGCGACGCCGGGGCGGCGTCGAGCTCGATCATCACGCTGACCTTGCCCTTGGCGCTGACGAGGTCGCGGTCGACCTCGCCGTCGGTGTTCAGCCGCTTGGTGCCGAGGCCGATGGAGCCGGCGCTCTTGGTCCCTGCGGGGATCCGGTCCTTGAGGCGGTGCGCCAGGCCGTGGTGGTCGTTGGTGGCAGCCAGCGCGGGGGTGGCCCCCAGCGTGGCCGCGGCGAGCGCCGCGACGGCACCCCCGCTGAGCACAGTGATGAGGCCGCGACTGCGTCGCGGCCCACGGGCATTCATCGACACCGAGCTTCTCCTTGTGTGCGGCGTCCCGACCGTCGGCACCGGATCGTGTCCAGGCCTGCGAAAGAACCCTCGTCCCCCGCCGGTTTGACCGCGCCGAGGGGGAACTTAGGCCCTGGACGACGCCAGCGGAATACGAATCGCCATAACTTTCCGGGCGAGTTCTCCGATGATCTTGCTGCACAGCAAGGGTCGTGCGGGAAGAACGCGCGAGGGCCGTCCCGGACGGGACGGCCCTCGTGACCTGCTCGTGACCAGTTCGTCACCGGTACGAGATCAGTCGTCGCTGTGGCCCTGGTCGCGCAGGTCCATCGACTCCTGCAGCGCCCGGCGGGCGTACTCCTCGGCCTCGCTCATGATCGGTTCCTTCGTGTCGTCCGTGCAGGGAGGCGCCGGGTCGGCGGCCGTCCAGGTGCCGGGCCTCGGGGCGGGGTCACCGCCGGCCGGGTCTCGCACCGTGCAGCGCCGGCGGCGAAGGATGGTCCGCCGTGCTGCGCCGAGCTCCGGGACGACTGCTCGTCACCAGGTGCTCGGACGTCCTCGTACTTTACTCGGACGTCCTACCTATCGGCAGGGGGCGCCCAGGACCTGAGACGTCGGTCCCGGACGCCGGACGCCGGGCGAGCGGGTCAGCGCGCCGCCGTCCCCTCGGTGTAGTCGTCGTCCGAGCTCACCCAGGCCATGAGCGAGCGCAGCTCGCGGCCCGTGGCCTCGATCGGGTGCGCCTCCCCCTCGGCGCGCAGCCGGGAGAACTCGGGGGCGCCGGCGTCCTGGTCGGCGATGAACCGCGCGGCGAAGGTGCCGTCCTTGATGTCAGCCAGCACGTCGCCCATGCGCGCCTTCACCGAGTCGTCGATGACCCGCGGGCCCGAGACGTAGTCGCCGTACTCGGCGGTGTCGCTGACGCTCCACCGCTGCTTGGCGATCCCGCCCTCGTACATGAGGTCGACGATGAGCTTGAGCTCGTGCAGGCACTCGAAGTACGCCACCTCGGGCTGGTAGCCGGCCTCGGTGAGCGTCTCGAACCCGGCCTGCACGAGGCGGGAGACCCCGCCGCAGAGGACGGCCTGCTCGCCGAACAGGTCGGTCTCGGTCTCCTCGGTGAACGTCGTGCGGATGCCGCCGGCGCGCAGGCCGCCCAGCGCCTTCGCGTACGCGAGGGCCAGGGCCCACGCACCGCCCGTGGCGTCCTCCTCGACGGCGACGAGCACCGGCACGCCGCGACCGTCGGTGTACTCGCGCCGCACCAGGTGACCGGGGCCCTTGGGCGCCACCATGACGACGTCGACGCCCGCCGGCGCGGTGATGTAGCCGAACCGGATGTTGAAGCCGTGGCCGAAGAGCAGGGCGTTGCCCTGCTGCAGGTTCGGCTCGATCGACTCGGTGTAGACGTGCCGCTGGACGTGGTCGGGCGTGAGGACGACGACGACGTCCGCCTCGACCGCCGCGGTGGCGGGGTCGACGACGCGCAGGCCCTCGGCCTCGGCCTTGGCCCGGCTGCGGCTGCCCTCGGGCAGGCCGACCCGGACGTCGATCCCGCTGTCGCGCAGGTTGAGCGCGTGCGCGTGGCCCTGGCTGCCGTAGCCGATGACCGCGACCTTGCGGCTGCTGATGGCGGACAGGTCGGCGTCGGCGTCGTAGTACATCTCGGCCACGGTGGGCGCTCCTTGTTCGGTTGCGGTTGCGGTGCGGGACAAGGGTTCTGAGGGTTGGGAGTCAGGCAGGTCAGGCAGGTCGGGCTTGTCAGGCGGTGCGCAGCGCGCGGTCGCTCATGCTGCGCGGACCGCGGCCCACGGCGACCATGCCGGACTGCACGAGCTCGCGGATGCCGAAGGGCTCGAGCACCCGCAGCAGCGCCGCGAGCTTCTCGGCGTTGCCGGTCGCCTCGATCGTCACCGCGTCGTTCGAGACGTCGACCACCTTGGCGCGGAACAGCTGCACGGTCTCGAGGACGTGCGAGCGGGTCTGCAGGTCGGCGCGCACCTTGACCAGCAGCAGCTCGCGCTGCACGGACGCCGCGCTCTCGAGCTCGACGACCTTGATGACCTCGACCAGCTTGTTGAGCTGCTTGGTCACCTGCTCGAGCGGGAGGTCCTCGACGTCCACGACGACCGTCATGCGCGAGATGTCGTCGTGCTCGGTCGGTCCGACGGCGAGGGAGTCGATGTTGAACCCCCTGCGGGCGAACAGACCTGAGATGCGGGCGAGGACGCCGGGACGGTCCTCGACCAGCACCGAGAGGGTGTGCTTCGACATCTCAGTCCTCCCTGTCCCACACGGGGCTCATGCCGCGCGCCACCGTGATCTGGTCGTTGCTCACGCCGGCCGGCACCATCGGCCAGACCATGGCGTCGCGGTGCACGACGAAGTCGACGACGACCGGGCGGTCGTCGATGCTCATGGCCTTCTCGATCGTCGCGTCGACGTCCTCGGGCCGCTCGCAGCGCAGGCCCGCGCAGCCGTAGGCGTCGGCGAGCTTGACGAAGTCCGGGATCCGCCGGGCCGCACCGGTGTGCAGGTCGGTGTTGCTGTAGCGCTCGCCGTAGAACAGCGTCTGCCACTGCCGCACCATGCCGAGGCTGGAGTTGTTGATGATCGCGACCTTGATCGGGATGTCGTTGATGGTGCAGGTCGCGAGCTCCTGGTTAGTCATCTGGAAGCAGCCGTCGCCGTCGATGGCCCAGACCGTGGCGTCCGGGCGCCCGGCCTTGGCGCCCATGGCCGCCGGCACCGCGTAGCCCATGGTGCCGAGGCCGCCGGAGTTCAGCCAGGTGCCCGGCTTCTCGTAGCGGATGAACTGCGCTGCCCACATCTGGTGCTGACCCACTCCCGAGCTGAAGACGGTGTCAGGACCGCTGATCGCGCCGAGCCGGCTGATCACGTGCTGCGGCGACAGGGATCCGTCGTCGGGCTCGGTGTAGCCGAGCGGGTAGGTGTCGCGCCACTCGTCGACCTCGCGCCACCAGCCGGTGTAGTCGCCGCGGCGACCGGCCTGCTGCTCGGCCTCCAGGGCGGCCACGAGCTCGCGGATCACCTCGCGCGCGTCACCCACGATCGGGACGTCGGCCACGCGGTTCTTGCCGATCTCGGCCGGGTCGATGTCGGCGTGCACGACGGTGGCGTTCGGCGCGAACGTCGACAGCTGACCGGTGACGCGGTCGTCGAAGCGCGCGCCCAGGCTGATGATGAGATCGCTGCGCTGCAACGCCGTCACGGCTGCGACGGTGCCGTGCATGCCCGGCATGCCGAGGTTGGCGGGGTGGCTGTCGGGCAGCGCGCCGCGCGCCATGAGGGTCGTCACGACGGGGATGTTCGTCGCGTCGACCAGCCGGCGCAGCTCGGCGCTGGCGCCCGACCGGATCACGCCGCCGCCGACGTACAGCACGGGGCGCCTCGCCTCGACGACCAGCCGCGCGGCCTCGCGCACCTGCTTGCCGTGCGGGCGCGTCACCGGGCGGTAGCCGGCCAGCTCGACCCGCTCGGGCCAGCTGAACTGGGTCGTGGCCTGCAACGCGTCCTTGCTGATGTCGACCAGCACCGGACCGGGCCGGCCGGTGCCGGCGATGTGGAACGCCTCGGCGATGGCCTGCGGGATCTGCGCCGGGTCGGTGACGAGGTAGTTGTGCTTGGTGATCGGCATCGTGATGCCGCGGATGTCGGCCTCCTGGAAGGCGTCCGTGCCGATCGCGGACGACGCGACCTGGCCCGTGATCGCGACCATCGGCACCGAGTCCATGTACGCGTCGGCGATCGGCGTCACCAGGTTGGTCGCCCCCGGACCGGACGTCGCCATGCAGACGCCCACGCGCCCGGTGGCCGCCGCGTAGCCCTGCGCCGCGTGGCCGGCGCCCTGCTCGTGCCGCACCAGGACGTGCCGCACCGTGGCGGAGTCGAGCAGCGGGTCGTAGGCCGGGAGGATGGCGCCGCCGGGGATGCCGAAGACGACCTCGACGCCGGACTTCTCGAGGGAGCGGACCAGGCTCTGCGCCCCGGTCATCGTCGTCCGGCCGCGCGAGAGGGCGCCGGCGACGTCCGCCGGGCTGCCTGCTCGTGCGCTGTCGCCCGTCGGGGCGTCGCCTGCTGCGCTCACGTCCTCACCCGTTCTGCTCGTGGTGCTGCTCTGCCGGTGCTGCTTCCGGTGCTGCTGCCGCTCGCCCACGGGCCCGCGTGCTGCGACCGGCCCCGGGGACGAAAAAACCCCTCGGCCCGGGATCGGGCGCAGCGAGGGGTCGCGCGCGGTCTGGAGGGTGCTGGACCCTCAGACAGCGCGCCGTCCGAGTACGAGCGACGTCTGCACGCTGCCAGCCTCTGCCTCGCCGGGCCGCCGCGTCAACCGCGCTGGACGCGCGTCTCGACAGGCGAGACGCGCGTCCACTCCGCGGGACCGGCACGGCGCGGCCTCAGTCGCAGACCGCGCCGCGGGCGGCCGAGCCGACGAGCTTGGCGTACTTGGCCAGGACGCCGCGGTCGTGCTTGGGGGCCGGCGCGGTCCAGGCCGCGCGGCGGGCCTCGAGCTCGGCCTCGTCGACGAGCAGGTCGAGCGTGCCGGCGGCGACGTCCAGGCGGATGCGGTCGCCGTCCTGCACGAGCGCGACCGGGCCGCCGTCGACGGCCTCGGGGGCGACATGGCCGACGCACAACCCCGTCGTGCCGCCGCTGAACCGGCCGTCGGTCAGCAGCAGCACGTCCTTGCCCAGCCCCGCGCCCTTGATGGCGCCCGTGACCGCGAGCATCTCGCGCATGCCGGGCCCGCCCTTGGGCCCCTCGTACCGGATGACGCACACGTCGCCCGCGACGAGCGTGCCGTCCGACACCGCGTCCATCGCGGCGCGCTCGCCGTCGAAGACGCGCGCGGTGCCCTCGAAGACGTCCTCGTCGAAGCCGGCCGACTTCACGACGGCTCCCTCGGGCGCCAGCGATCCGTGCAGGATCGTGATGCCGCCGGTGCGGTGGATCGGCGCGTCCAGCGCGCGCAGCACCTTGCCGTCGACGTCCGGCGGCGCGATGGCGGCGAGGTTCTCGGCCATGGTGCGGCCGGTGACGGTCAGGACGTCGCCGTGCAGCAGCCCGGCGTCCAGCAGCGCGCGCATCACCACGGGCACGCCGCCGACGTGGTCGACGTCCTTCATGACGTAGCTGCCGAAGGGCTTGACGTCGGCCAGGTGCGGCACCTTCGCGCCGATGCGGCGGAAGTCGTCGAGCGAGAGCTCGACGTGCGCCTCGTGGGCGATGGCCAGCAGGTGCAGCACCGCGTTGGTCGAGCCGCCGAACGCCATGACGACGGCGATCGCGTTCTCGAACGCCTCGCGCGTCATGATCTGGCGGGCCGTGATCCCCTGCCGCAGCAGCTCGACCGCGGCCTGGCCCGAGCGGCGGGCATAGCCGTCACGTCGGCGGTCGGTGGCCGGCGGCGCGGCGCTGCCGGGCAGCGACATGCCCAGCGCCTCGGCCGCGCTCGCCATGGTGTTGGCGGTGTACATGCCGCCGCACGCGCCCTCGCCCGGGCAGATCGCGCGCTCGATGGCGTCGACGTCCTCGCGCGGGATCAGGCCGCGCGCGCAGGCGCCGACGGCCTCGAACGCGTCGATGATGGTGACCTCGCGCTCGGTGCCGTCGCTCAACTTGGCGATGCCCGGCAGGATCGAGCCGGCGTACAGGAAGACGCTCGACAGGTCGAGCCGCGCGGCCGCCATGAGCATGCCGGGCAACGACTTGTCGCACCCGGCGAGCAGCACCGAGCCGTCGAGGCGCTCGGCCTGCATGACGGTCTCGACGCTGTCGGCGATGACCTCGCGGGACACCAGCGAGTAGTGCATGCCCTCGTGGCCCATGGAGATGCCGTCCGAGACCGAGATCGTGCCGAACTCCAGCGGGTAGCCGCCGGCGGCGTGCACGCCCTCCTTCACCGCGACGGCGAGCCGTTGCAGCGACAGGTTGCAGGGCGTGATCTCGTTCCAGCTGCTGGCGACGCCGACCTGCGGCTTGGCGAAGTCCTCGTCCCCCAGCCCTACGGCGCGCAGCATGCCGCGGGCGGCCGCCTTCTCCAGGCCGTCGGTGACGTCGCGGCTGCGCGGCTTGATGTCCGGGGTGCTCATGGCCGGAGTCTAGGTCGGCCGGGTCAGCCGCCGGCGACCGAGGGCAGCACGTGGAGCACCGCCCCGTCGCGCAACCGCGTGCGGTCACCGTCCAGCCCGCGCACGTCCTCGCCGTCCACGAACAGGTTCACGTGCCGCCGCACCGTGCCGGTCTCGTCGCGCAGCCGACGACCCAGCGCAGGCCAGCGCAGGTCCACCTCGCCCAGGACGTCGGCCACGGCCGCGGCGTCCGGCACCTCGAGGTGCAGCTCGTCGGCTCCCGCGGCGTGCTCGCGCAGCACCCCCGGCAGCAGGACGACGACGTGCACGGCGTCAGACGAGTGCCGCGGCCCGCACCGACAGGACGTCGGGCAGGTTCTCGGCGACGGTGGTGAAGGTGCGGCCCTCGTCGGCGCTGGCGTAGACGCTGCCGGCGCGCGTGCCGAGGTAGACGCCCACCGGGTCGAGGTCGTCGACGCAGGCGGCGTCGCGCAAGGGGGTCACCCAGCAGCCGTCCGGCAGCCCGGACTCGCTGACGACCCAGGTCGACCCACCGTCCGTCGTGCGATGGACGCGCAGCTGCCCCTGCGGCGGCACGCGCTCTGCGTCCGCGACGAGCGGGACCACCCACGCGGTGTCGCGGTCGCGCGGGTGTCCCAGCACCACGAAGCCGAAGTCCGCGGGCAGCCCGTCGGCGACCGACGTCCACGAGCGGCCGCCGTCGTCGCTGCGGTACACGCCGTGGTGGTTCTGCGCGAACAGCCGCCCACCGTCAGAACCGGCCGGTGCCACCTTGTGCACGCACTGCCCGAACTCGGGGTACGGGTCGGGCATGAAGCTCACCTTGATGCCCTGGTTGTGCGGCTGCCACGAGGTGCCGTGGTCGTCGCTGGTGTAGACGCCACCGGTGCTCATCGCGACCAGCACGCGGTCGTCGTCGTCCGGGTGCGGCACCACCGTGTGCACGGCCGCGCCGCCGAAGCCCGGGTACCACTGCGGCCGGTGGGGGTGGTCCCACAGGCCCTGCACCAGCGAGAACGTCAGACCGCCGTCCTCGCTGCGCCACAACGACGTCGGCTCGCAGCCGGCCCACACGACGCCGGGCCGGGCTGCGGTGTCGGGGTGGATCTGCCACACGCGCTCGAGCGCCGAACCGGCGTCGTCGGGGAACACCACCGCCCCGCCCTCGTGCTCGGTCCAGCTGCGGCCGAGGTCGTCGCTGTGCTGGACCGTCGGGCCCCAGTGCTCGGAGCGAGCTCCGACCATCAGGTGCGTCCGGCCGTCGCGCGTGTCGATCGCGACCGACGGCACCTCGGTCATCAGCAGGTGCGGACCGTCGAGCGCCCAGGTGCGGCGGTCGTCGCTGCGGGCGAGCCACAGGCCCTTGCGGGTGCCGATGGCCAGCAGCACCGATGGGTCGGGATCAGGCATCGGGCGCCTCCTCGCGACGGGTGGGACCGGTCAGGTCGCCGTCCACCACGATGCCGCGCAGCGGCTCTCCCGTCGAGAGGCGGGTCAGCTGGTCGCGCAGCATCTGCACGGCCCGCGGGCGGAACGCGCTGGTCGCTCCCCCGACGTGCGGGCTCACGAGGACCCCGGGCGCCGTCCAGAGCGGGTGGTCCGGTGGGAGGGGCTCGGGGTCGGTGACGTCCAGCGCCGCCAGCAGCCGACCGCTGGAGAGCTCGGCGAGCAGCGCGTCGGTGTCGACGACCGGGCCGCGGGCGACGTTCACCAGCAGCGCGCCGTCCGGCATCGCGGCGAGGAAGTCGGCGTCGACGAGGCCGCGCGTGCGGTCGTCGAGCGGGACGGTCAGGACGACGACGTCGTGGTCGGGCAGCAGCGCCGGCAGCTCGTCGACGCCGTGCACCGGGACACCCGGCAGGCCGGGCACGCCGTCCGGCCGAGCCCGTGAGGCGACTCCGGTGACCGACGTCTCGAACGGCAGCACCCGTTGCGCCACAGCGCGTCCGACGCCGCCGAAGCCGACGACCAGGACGCGCCGGTCGGCGAGGGCCAGCCGGCGCTGCGGCGCCCACCGGCCGCGCTCCGCGTCGCGGACGAAGTCCGGCAGCCCGCGCAGCGCCGCGATCGCGAGCCCGACCGCCAGCTCGGACGTCGACGCGTCGTGCACGCCGACCGCGTTGGCGAGCGCGACGCCCGGGGGCAGCATCGGCAGCACGTTGTCGTACCCGGCGGTCAGCGTCTGCACCAGGCGCAGCGCGGGCAGGCCGGCCAGCACCTCGGTCCAGTCGTCGGAGCTCAGGTAGGGCGGCACCACGACGGCGATCTCGTCGGGGTCGGACGGCGGCGCGGCCAGGTCCCACGTGCGGACGCTGACGCCGTCCGGCGGCTCGCCGAGCGCCTCGACGAGCTCGTCCTCGGGCAGGGTCACGACCCAGCGGGCCGGCGTGGTCGGTGTCACCTCTCGCACGCTAGCCCAGCCGCCGGCGCCGGGCCGTGGCACGCTGGGGCATGCGCGTCCACCGCCGCACCGCTGCCGCCGCCGCCCTCGTCGCCTCGGGCCTGGCGCTGACCGCCTGCTCGGACGACGCCCGTCCGGCCGCCGGCCAGCCGCCCCGCTCGACGACGTCAGAGACCCCGTCGGCCACCTCCCCCACCAGCTCGGCAGCGTCGTCCGGGACGTCGACGGCGACGCCCACCGCGGTCGCGTCGACCGACGTCGTGGCCACCCGGCTGGAGACGCCGTGGGGCCTCGCTCCGCTGGGCGACGGGTCCTACCTGGTGTCGCTGCGCGACGAGGCGCGCGTGGTGCGGGTGACGGCGGGCGGCGACGTGCAACCGGTGCGCGCCACCGGGCCGGACGGCCGCGTCGCGGGGGTGCACCCGGACGGCGAGGGCGGGCTGCTGGGCATCGCCTTCGCGCCGGACGACCGCACCACGCTCTACGCCTACCTCACCGCGGCGGACGACAACCGGGTCGTGAGGATGAGCTACCGCGACGGCCGCCTCGGCCCGCTGACCGCCCTCGTCACCGGGATCCCCAAGGCGGGCAACCACGACGGCGGCCGGCTCGCCTTCGGCCCGGACGACATGCTGTACGTCACGACCGGCGACGCGGGCGAGCGGCCGCGGGCTCAGGACCGCGCCAGCCTCGGCGGCAAGATCCTGCGCGTCACGCGCACCGGGGCACCCGCGCCCGGCAACCCGTTCCCGGGCTCGCGGGTCTGGTCGTACGGCCACCGCAACGTGCAGGGCATCGGGTGGGACGCGGCCGGGCGCATGTACGCCAGCGAGTTCGGCCAGGACACGTGGGACGAGCTCAACCGGATCGAGCCGGGGCGCAACTACGGCTGGCCGGAGGTCGAGGGGAAGGGCACGGCGGCCGACGAGCGACGCGGGTTCACGCCCCCGCTCGCGGCGTGGGCGACGTCCGACGCGTCGCCGAGCGGCATCGCGGTCGGCGACGGCGCGGTGTGGATGGCCGCCCTGCGCGGCCAGCGGCTCTGGCGCGTCCCGCTGGCGGACGACGGCACCGTCGGCACGCCGGTGCCGTTGCTGCGCGACGAGTTCGGGCGGCTGCGGGCGGTCGCGGTCGAGGACGCCGACCACCTGGTGCTCCTCACCAGCAACGTCTCGCGCGGCGACCCCGGACCGGACGACGACCGCCTCGTGCGCGTCACCCTGCGCTGACGGCGCCCTCGTCGACGGGGCTGTCCGTCAGGTCGGAGGACCCTTCCCCCTCAGCGGTCCGGGTCCTCCGACCGGACGAGTCTCAGGGCCGGGCGGGGTGCCGCTGCGCGACCACGCGCACGGCGTAGCCGAACCACACGACGGCGTGGCTGGCCCGGTCGGCGGCTCGGCGCACGCGGCCCGGGACCGGTGCGCGGCGGGCGGGAGCCGGCGGCGCGGTGCGGGTGCGGTAGACGCTGGGCGGCGCGGACGGACGGCCGTTGACCAGCTGCTGTCCGACGACGGCGATCGGGTGCGGTGCGGGCATGGCGCTCATCTCCTGACGAGGGGCTCTGCCAGCAAGAGCGCCACGGGCGCGCCCCTGATACGTCCGGCAGACCTCGGCCAGATCTCAGGCGCTGAGCGAGGACGCGCCGTCGAGGCCGGCGACCACGCCGGGCAGCTCGTCGAGCGGGACGGCGGCGCTGTACAGCCACCCCTGACCGCGGCACCCGCCGAGCTCGGCCACCACGGCGTGCGCCTCGGCGGTCTCGATGCCCTCCACCGCGACGACCATCGGCAGCGAGCGCCCGAGCTCGACGACGGCGCGCAGCACGGCCCGGGCGCGCGAGTCGGTGGCGACGTGCGCCGTGAGGGACTGGTCGACCTTGATCATGGACGCCGGCAGCCGGCTGAGGTACGTCAGCGACGAGTAGCCGCTGCCGAAGTCGTCGATGGCGACGTGCACGCCCTGCCGCCGCAGCTCGAACAGGTGCCGCAGCCCGGCGTCGTCCTCGCCGACGAAGACCGACTCGGTGACCTCGACGACGAGCCGGTCGGGCGCGACACCATGCCGCTCCAGCAGGGCCAGCACCTCCTCGGCGAACGACGCGGAGCGCAGCTGCACCGGCGAGACGTTGACCGCCACGCGCAACGAGGGCAGCACGCGCTGCACGCTCACCAGGTCGCGCAGCGCGCGGTCCATGACCTGGGCACCCAGCGCGACCACGAGCCCGGAGCGCTCGGCGACGGGGATGAACTCGTCCGGGCCGACCCGCCCCAGCTCGCCGTCGTGCCAGCGGGCCAGCGCCTCGCAGCCGACGACGCGGCCGGAGTCGACGTCCACGACCGGTTGGTAGTGCACCTCGAGCGACTGCTCGGCCACGGCGACGCGCAGCCGCCGCTCGACCTCCTGCGCGCGACGGTGCCGCGCGGCCACCGGCCCGTCGTACAGCTCGACCCGGTCGCGGCCGGACTCCTTGGCGGCGTGCAGGGCGACCCCGCTCTCGAGGACGACGCCGAACGCCCACTCGCGCACGTCGCCCCGGACGTCGTCGCCGGCGTCCCAGCGCGAGACGCCGACGCTGGCCGACACCTTGACGGCCGTGCCACCCGGCAGGGCCTCGGCCGCACGACGCACGGCGACGAGCAGCTGGTCGGCGACCTGCTCCCCGCGCTCGGCGGCGCCGGGCACGAGCACCAGGAACTCGTCGCCGCCCACCCGGTAGGCGTCGCAGTCGTCGGGCAGGCAGCCGGTCAGGTTGCGCGACACCGAGACCAGCAGGTCGTCGCCGCGCGAGTGGCCGAGCAGGTCGTTGACCTCCTTGAAGCCGTCGAGGTCGAGGGTGAGCACGGCACCGCGGTGGTCGTCGTCCAGGCGCGACAGGCGGCCGGTCATCGAGCGCCGGTTGCCCAGCCCGGTCAGCGGGTCGTGGAACGCGTGGCGGGTCAGGCGCGACAGCAGCCGGCCGCGCTGCAGGCCGGCGTGCAGCTCGCGCAGGCCGAAGACGACGATCACCAGCAGGCTGATGACGACGGTGACCGAGTCGATCGAGCCGTGGTGGGCGATGCCGAGCACGCCGCCGCACAGGGTGCCGAGCGAGACGGTGGTGGTCGTGACCGCGACGCGGGTCTCGGACGCCTTGCCCTCGTCGTCCGAGCTGGCCGGGGTGAAGCGCAGGATGCCGTCGCCGATGACCGGCCAGGCCAGGCACGACAGCGCCGCCGCGCCCCAGGGCCACAGGAAGCCCTGCACGGTGCTGTGCAGCGTGTACTGGTCGGCGACGGTGTAGAGGGCGAACCCGAGCATCATCAGCAGCAGGCCGCGGTCGAGGTCGCGCAGCCAGCTCAGCAGCAGCAGCGCCACCATGGTGATCTCGAAGACGACGATGCCGACCGCGAACGCGTCACCCGCCGACAGGCCGCCCTCGAACAGCACGCTGCGGAACGACACCTCCCACAGCAGCAGGCCGGTGGCCGAGCCCAGCAGCAGCGAGTCGAGGGTCATCCGCAGCCAGTGCGTGCGCAGGGACGACGGCCGCATGGCCAGCAGCAGGCCGGCCACCCCGATGGGCGCGGCGGCGGAGGACACCTGGTCGCCGAGCGTCGGGAAGACGGCACCGCCGACGGCGGCCGCCCAGCCGACCAGCACCTGGCCGACGCCCCACACGACCATGGCGACGCCCATCAGCTGGGCGGCGCGCCGGGTGGTGCGGTGGCGACCGGTGGTGTCGGCGGCGACGACGGCGCCGGTCCCGATCGCGAGCAGGCCGGAGAAGGCCGATGCGAACGCCACGCTGACCTCGGGGGCGACCTGGGCGACCACGAGGACGGCGAGCGACGCGACGGCGCCCGCCGACAGCAGCACCGCGCTCGAGCGGCGCTGCTCCTCCCCTGGTCCCCTCATCCTCCCGTTGTCGGCAAGATCACGGCACCGCTGTACCGCAAGGGGCCGATCAGGTGAGGCGCTCGAGCACCAGCTCGCGCACCCGGCCGGCGTCGGCCTGCCCGCGCATCTCCTTCATGACCGCGCCGATCAGCGCGCCCGCCGCGGCGACCTTGCCGTCGCGGACCTTGGCCGCGACGTCCGGGTTGGCCTCGATGGCGCGGTCGACGGCGGCACCGAGCGCGCCGTCGTCCGAGACCACCTCGAGCCCGCGCGCGGTGACGACCTGCTCGGGCGAGCCCTCGCCGGCCAGCACGCCCTCGAGCACCTGGCGGGCGATGGTGTCGTTGATCCGGCCGGACGCGACCAGGGCCGCCAGCTCGGCCACCTGGGCCGGCGTGACGGCGAGCTCGCCGAGCTCGACGCCGTCGGCGTTGGCCCGGCGGGCCAGCTCGCCCGACCACCACTTTCGGGCCGCGGCCGGGGGCGCACCTGCGGCCACGGTCTGCTCGACCAGCTCGGTGGCGCCGGCGTTCACCAGGTCGCGCATCTCCAGATCCGTGATGCCCCAGGCCTCCTGCAGCCGGCGGCGGCGCTCCTGCGGCGGCTCGGGCAGGGTGCCGCGCAGCTGCTCGACCCAGGCGGAGTCCGGCGCGACGGGCACGAGGTCCGGCTCGGGGAAGTAGCGGTAGTCCTCGGCGTCGGACTTCTCGCGACCGGACGTCGTCACGCCGGTGTCCTCGTGCCAGTGCCGGGTCTCCTGCACGACCCGCTCGCCGGCGGTGAGCCGCGCGGCCTGCCGGGTGATCTCGTACCGGACGGCGCGCTCGACGCTGCGCAGCGAGTTGACGTTCTTGGTCTCGGTGCGGGTGCCGAGCGGCACGGAGTCCTGCGACGCGGGGTCGTCGGCCCGGGGGCGCAGCGAGACGTTGGCGTCGCAGCGCAGCGAGCCCTGCTCCATGCGCACGTCCGACACGTCGAGCGCGCGCAGCAGGTCGCGGAGGGCGCCGACGTACGCGCGCGCCACCTCGGGCGCGCGCTCGCCGGTGCCGGTGAGCGGCTTGGTGACGATCTCGATCAGGGGGATGCCCGCGCGGTTGTAGTCGACCAGCGAGTGGTCGGCGCCGTGGATACGACCCGTCGCACCGCCGACGTGCAGCGACTTGCCGGTGTCCTCCTCCATGTGCGCCCGCTCGATGGCGACCCGGTAGGTCGTGCCGTCGTCCAGCTCGACGTCGAGGTACCCGTTCGTGGCGATCGGCTCGTCGTACTGCGAGGTCTGGAAGTTCTTCGGCATGTCCGGGTAGAAGTAGTTCTTGCGGGCGAACCGGCCCCAGGGCGTGATGTCGCAGTGCAGCGCCAAGCCGATCCGGATCGCCGACTCGACGGCCTTCTCGTTGACGACCGGCAGCGCGCCCGGCAGGCCGAGGCAGACCGGGCAGACCTGGGAGTTCGGCTCGCCGCCGAACTCGGTGCCGCAGCCGCAGAACATCTTCGTCTGCGTCGACAGCTCGACGTGCACCTCGAGCCCCAGCACGGGGTCGAAGCGCTGCAGCGCCTCGGCGTAGCCCAGGACGTCGTCGGACCGGGTCGCGTGGGTGGTCACGCCAGCACCTCCAGCTCGGGGGCCTTCGCCAGCAGCGGGCCGCCCCAGCGCTCGAGCAGCAGGGCCTCGAGCGCCGCGCCGACGCCGTAGAGGCGCTCGTCGCGGGTGGCGGGCGCGAGCAGCTGGACGCCGACCGGCAGGCCGTCCTCGTCGGCCACGCCGGCCGGAAGGGACATGCCCGGGACGCCGGCCAGGTTGGCCGGGATGGTCGCCACGTCGTTGAGGTACATGGCCAGCGGGTCGTCGAGCTTCTCGCCCAGCTTGAACGCCGTGGTCGGCGCGGTCGGGCTGATCAGCACGTCGGCCTGCTGGAAGGCCGCCTCGAAGTCGCGCGCGATGAGCGTGCGCACCTTCTGCGCCTGGCCGTAGTAGGCGTCGTAGTAGCCGCTCGACAGGGCGTAGGTGCCCAGGACGATGCGGCGCTTGGCCTCGTCGCCGAAGCCGGCGTCGCGGGTGGCCGCCATGACCTGCTCGGCGGTGGGCGCGTCGACGCCCTCGGGCAGCACGCGCAGCCCGTAGCGCATGGCGTCGAACTTGGCCAGGTTGCTGCTCGCCTCGCTCGGCAGGATCAGGTAGTACGCCGCCAGGGCGTACTCGAAGTGCGGGCACGAGACCTCGACGACCTCGGCGCCGGCGTCCTGCAGCAGCTGCACGGACTCCTCGAAGCGCTGGCGCACCCCGGCCTGGTAGCCGACGCCGCCGAGCTCGCGGATCACCCCGACCTTGACGCCCTTGACGTCGGCGCGGCGGGCCGCGTCGACGACCGGGGGCACCGGGGCGTCGATGCTCGTGGAGTCGCGCGGGTCGTGCCCGCCGATGACCTGGTGCAGCAGCGCGGCGTCCAGCACCGTGCGGGTGCACGGGCCGGCCTGGTCGAGGCTGCTGGCCAGGGCGATCAGGCCGTAGCGCGAGACGCCGCCGTAGGTGGGCTTGACGCCGACGGTGCCGGTGACGGCGGCCGGCTGGCGGATCGAGCCGCCGGTGTCGGTGCCGATCGCCAGCGGCGCCTCGAACGCGGCGACCGCTGCGGCCGAGCCACCGCCCGAGCCGCCGGGGATGCGGTCGGTGTCCCAGGGGTTGCGGGTCGGGCCGAACGCCGAGTGCTCGGTCGAGCTGCCCATGGCGAACTCGTCCATGTTGGTCTTGCCCAGCACCACCAGGCCGGCGGCCTTGAGCCGCTCGACCAGCGTGGCGTCGTACGGCGGCACCCAGCCCTCGAGCAGGCGCGAGCCCGCCGTGGTGGGCAGGCCCTTGGTCGCCACGACGTCCTTGACCGCCACCGGCACGCCGGCCAGGGGGTGCAGGTCGTCGCCGGCGGCGCGCCGCTCGTCGACCGACCGGGCGTCGGCGAGCGCCTGCTCGCGCGCCACGTGCAGGAACGCGTGGACGGCGGGGTCGACCGCGTCGATGCGGGCCAGGTGCGCCTCGGCCACCTCGACCGCGCTCACCTCGCCCGACGTCAGCGCCGCGCCGAGCTCGTCGGCCGACCGGCGGGTCAGCTCGTCGGCCGCCATCAGTCCTCCTCCAGGATGCGCGGCACGCGGAAGCGCTGCTGCTCGCTCTCGGGGGCGCCGGACAGCGCCTGCTCGGGCGTGAGCCCGGGCACGCGGACGTCGGGGCGGGTGACGTTGGCCAGCGGCAGCGGGTGCGACATCGGCGGGACGTCGTCGGCGGCGACCTCGCCCACCCGGGCGACGGACTCGAGGATCACCCCGAGCTGGCCGACCAGCCGGTCGAGCTCGGCGTCGGTGGCCTCGATGCGCGCCAGGCGGGCCAGGTGCGCGACGTCGTCGCGGGTCAGGCTCTCAGACATGCCGTCGAGTCTAGGGGTGGCCCACCGGCAGCCGGTCCGGCACGGGGTCGAGCAGCCGCTCGGCCAGCCACGCGGTGGCCTGGTGGGCCGGCATCGGGCGGGCCAGGTGCCAGCCCTGCGCGGTGTCGCAGCGCATGTCGCTGATGGCCGCCCAGGTGACGTCGGTCTCGATGCCCTCGGCCACGACGTGCAGCCCCAGGCCGTGCGCCAGGCGGGTCGTGGCGCGGACGACGACGGCGTCCTCCTCGACGACGGCGGCGCGGCTGACGAAGCTGCGGTCGATCTTGATCTCGGCCAGCGGCAGCTCGCGCAGCAGCCGCAGCGAGGACCAGCCGGTGCCGAAGTCGTCGAGCGAGAGCCGCACGCCGAGCTCCCGCAGCGCGTCGAGGGTGAGGCGGGCGCGGTCCATGTCGTCGGTGAGCACGCGCTCGGTGATCTCGAGCGTCAGCAGGCCGGCGTCCAGGCCGTGGGCCTCCAGCCGCTGCTGCAGGCGCACCGGCAGCGAGCTGTCGAGCAAGTCGCGGAACGAGACGTTGACCGCCACGGGCACGGTCATGCCGGCGCGCTGCCACTCCCCCACCTGCGTCAGCGCGAGGTCGAGCACGAGGTCGGTGAGGCGGTGCATCAACCCGGACTGCTCGGCGACCGGGATGAACTCGTCCGGCGGCACGAGCCCGCGCACCGGGTGGTTCCAGCGCACGAGGGCCTCGACGCCGGTGACCACGCGGTCCGACAGCCGCGCCTTGGGCTGGTAGTGCAGCTCGATCTCGCCCTGCTCCATGGCGTTGCGCAGGCCGCTGATCAGCCCGATCCGGGACGTCGAGTTCACGTCGCGCGCGGAGTCGTAGACCTCGACGCCGGTGCGGTCGGCCTTGGCGAGGTACATCGCGACGTCCGCCCGGCTGAACAGCACCTCGTACTCGCTGGCGTGGTCGGGGACGAGCGCGACGCCCACGCTGCCCTCGAGGTCGATCAGCTGCCCGTCGATGACCAGCTCGACGTCGAGGGCGGCCCGCACGCGCTCGGCGATGGCCACGGCGGCCTCGGCGTCCCGCACGCGACGGCAGAGCACCGCGAACTCGTCGCCACCCAGCCGCGCCACCAGGTCGCCGGGGCGCAGCGCGGCCTCGAGCCGCTGGGCCACGCGGCGCAGCACCTCGTCGCCCACCGGGTGGCCGAGGACGTCGTTGACCTCCTTGAAGCGGTCGAGGTCGAGCAGGAAGAGGGCGCAGGGCTCGCCGGTGCGCAGCGACTCGACGATCGACGCCTTCGCCTCGGTGACGAGCATCTTGCGGTTGGCCAGGCCGGTGAGGTCGTCGTGCTGCGCCTGGTGCTCGCTCGCCAGGGAGGCCGCGGCGCTGCGGTGGATCGCGTACATCGGCACCGTGGTGAGGGCGACGAACGCGGGCGCGTGCTCCATGAGCACCGCCACCAGCGGCGCCAGGCCGTACTGCGCCGACGACACCATGGCCTGGAACTTCAGGTCGGACAGGAACGCCTCCCACGGCGACACGCCGGTGACCAGGCCGATCGCGGTCGCGACCAGGGCGTCGTTGACCAGGAAGCAGGCCACCGCGACGACGACGATGACGGCCAGGTCGGCGAGGGACGACGGCGTCCACGGGTCGACGAGGGTCGGGTGGTGGCCGAACCAGCCCAGCACGACCCAGCCCGCCGCAGCGCTCAGCACGTACTGGCCGACGTTGAACAGGTTGCGCCACAGGGCCTTGCCCTCGACCAGGCCGGTCAGGACGGTGGCGATCGCGTGCAGCAGGACGGCGGGCACGAGGCCGAAGTGCAGCAGCACCGGGAAGACGAAGGTCGTCGACAGCGCGACGCCCATGGGGTCGTGGTGGGACCCGATCACGGGGCGCAGCTCGCCCAGCACGACCAGCACGAAGCACGTCGCCAGGGCCAGCACCTGCCCGTTGGGCATGGCGGTCAGCGGCGTGTGGCGCAGCGAGAGCACGCTGGCCGCCAGCACCGCCAGCCCGGCCACGATCACCACGCCGACGTAGGCGGCGAGCAGGCGGGGGCGCGGGGCGGTACGGACGTGGTTCCGCACGTCGGCGGTACCGCTCACTGGACCTCGTTCCTCCTCGTCGAGCGGACGCCCCCGAGCGGCGTCCGAACGGCCACGACGTCTGTGTGTCGGCAGGAGGCCGGTCGGGCTGAAGTGCCTGGTGGGAGGCGGTGCGAGGCGGACTCCGGGCGACCGGGGCCGGGCGCGCTCAGACGGCGTCCGGGCCGCCCTCGAGCAGGCGGCGGAAGCCGTCCTCGTCGAGCACCGGGACGCCGAGCTGCACGGCCTTGTCGTGCTTGCTGCCCGGGTTCTCGCCGACCACGACGTACGAGGTCTTCTTCGACACCGAGCCGGACGCCTTGCCGCCGCGGGCCAGCACCGCCTCGCGCGCCTCGTCGCGGCTGAAGCCCTCGAGCGAGCCGGTGACGACGAGCGTCAGGCCCTCGAGCGTGCGCGGGGCGCCCTCGTCGCGGTCGTCCTGCATCCGCACGCCCGCGGCCGCCCACTTCTCGACGATGCCGGCGTGCCAGTCGACGTCGAACCACTCGCGCACGGCCTCGGCGATCACCGGGCCGACGCCGTCGACGCCGGCCAGGTCGTCCTGCGCGGCGTCGCGGATCGCGGTGACGGAGCCGAGCTCCTGGGCCAGGGCGCGGGCCGCCGTGGGGCCGACGTGCCGCACCGAGAGCGCCACCAGCACCCGCCACAGCGGTTGCTGCTTGGCCTTCTCGAGGTTGGCCAGCAGCCGGGTGCCGTTCGCCGACAGCTCCCCGTCCTTGCGCGTGAACAGCGGGACGGTGCGCAGCTGGTCGGCCGTGAGCGCGAACAGGTCGCCCTCGTCCTCGACGACGCCGGCCTCGAGCAGCGCGGCGGCGGCCTCGTAGCCCATGGCCTCGATGTCGAAGGCGCCGCGAGAGGCGACGTGGAAGAGCCGCTCGCGCAGCTGGGCCGGGCACGAGCGCTGGTTGGGGCAGCGGATGTCGACGTCGCCCTCGCGCTGCGGCGCGAGCTCGGTGCCGCAGGCCGGGCAGTGCGTGGGCATGACGAACGCGCGGGCCCCCTTGGCGTGCTTCCCGTCCGGCCCGAGCACCGGTGCGAGCACCTCGGGGATGACGTCGCCCGCCTTGCGCAGCACGACGGTGTCGCCGATCCAGACGCCCTTGCGCTCGACCTCCTGCGCGTTGTGCAGCGTGGCCATCTCGACCGTCGAGCCCGAGACCAGCACCGGCTCCATCACGGCGTACGGCGTGACCCGGCCGGTGCGGCCCACGTTGACCCGGATGTCGAGCAGCGTCGTCGTGACCTCCTCGGGCGGGTACTTGTAGGCGATGGCCCACCGCGGAGCGCGGCTGGTCGAGCCGAGCCGGCGCTGCACCGCGAGCTCGTCGACCTTGACCACCACGCCGTCGATCTCGTGCTCGACGTCGTGCCGGTGCTCGCCGTGGTGCTCGACGAACGCCACGACGTCGTCCAGCGACGTGAGGACCTTCGCGTGGGTGCTCACCGGCAGGCCCCAGCCGCCGAGCAGGTCGTAGGCCTGCGACTGGCGGGTCAGGTCGATGCCCACCGTGTCGAAACCCTTGCGCGCGCCGATGCCGTGGACCAGCAGGTGCAGCGGGCGCGACGCCGTGACCCTGGGGTCCTTCTGCCGCAACGACCCCGAGGCCGCGTTGCGGGGGTTGGCGAAGGGGGCGCGGCCGGCCTCGACCAGGCTCGCGTTCAGGTCGGCGAACGCCTCGACCGGGAAGAACACCTCGCCGCGCACCTCGACCAGCTCGGGGACGTCGTCGCCGCTCAGCTCGGTCGGGACGTCGCGCAGCGTGCGGACGTTGAGCGTGACGTCCTCGCCGGTGCGGCCGTCACCGCGGGTCGCGGCGCGCACCAGCCGGCCGCGCTCGTAGACCAGGTCGATCGCCAGGCCGTCGATCTTCAGCTCGCACAGCCAGTGCACGTCGCCGCCGGCGTCGCGGCCCACCCTGTCGGCCCACGCCCGCAGCTCGTCGACGGAGAACACGTTGTCGAGGCTGAGCATCCGCTCGAGGTGGTCGACTGCGGTGAACTCGGTCGAGAAGGTGCCCCCGACGACCTGGCTCGGGCTGTCGGGCGTGCGCAGGGCCGGGTGCTCGTGCTCGAGCGCCTCGAGCTCGTGCATGAGCCGGTCGAACGCGCCGTCGCTGATGCTCGGCGCCTCGCGCACGTAGTAGGCGAACCGGTGGCCGCGGATCTCCTCGGCCAGGTCGGTCCACCGCCGGCGGGCGTCGTCCGGGACGTCGGTCAGCTCGATCGCGTCGCTCACGGCGCCATCATGCCGCGCCGCACCGACAGCGCACGGTCGGGCGCTAGGTGTGGGCGCGCTCGGTCAGCTCGCCCGCCACCTCGACCGCCCGGGCGACCGCCGCCCGTGCCGAGGAGGGCGAGGCCCCCACCAGCCCGCACGTGGGGGTCACGACGACGTCCACCAGGTCCCGGACGGCGAGCCCGACGTCACGCCAGCGGGCGACCAGCCGGTCGGCCAGCGCGGTGGTCGACGGCAGCGCCCCGAGGGTCGGCACGACACCGGCCCACAGCCGCGTGCCGGCTTCGACCGAGGCCGCGACCGACTCCCAGCCCGCCGGCCCGAGCAGCCCGACGTCCAGCGACACGGCGGACGCCCCGGCCTCGCGCAGCAGCGCCACCGGCACGTCCGGCGCGCAGCAGTGCACGACCGTCCCCGCGCCCGCGGCGGTCGCGGCGCCGAGCACCTGCGACAGCCCCTCGCGCGCGTCCGCCGGCGACACGGCACGCAGCCGCCCGTAGCCGGACGCCGTAAGCACCCGCCCCTCCAGCACCGCCGGCAGCGACGGCTCGTCGAGCTGCACCACCACCTCGGCACCGGGCACCAGCCGGACGACGTCCGCCACCAGCTCGCGCACGCTCTCGGCCGACGACGCCACCAGGTCGCGCGCGGCACCGGGGTCGACGACCGCGCGCTCGCCGCGCGGCAGCCACAGCGAGGCGGCGAGCGTCCAGGGCCCCGCCAGCTGCACTTTCAGCGGTCCGACGTACCCGTCGAAGGCGTGGGCCAGCCGGTCCAGGTCCTCGCGCCAGAAGGCGTCGGCGCGCGCCTGGTCGCGCCCCGGGTGGTCGACGAGCCGCCAGCCCGCAGGCTGCAGGTCGACCGGCATGGCGACGAGTCGGGCCGCGGCCCGGCCCACGAGGTCTGCCCCCGGCCCGCGCGCGGGCAGCTCGGGCAGGTGCGGCAGGTGCGGCGGCTCTCCCAGCTCGCCCCGGACGACGGCGAGCGCCTCGGCCTGGTCGGTGCCCGGCCACGAGCCCAGGCCGGTGGCGCGGCTCTGGGCGTCGCGCTCGGTGTCCACGGGCAGCGACCCTACCGACCGGCGCGCAGGCCGAGGGCCCGGGACCGAGCGGTCCCGGGCCCCCGACGTCCTGCGTCAGGTGCGTCCGTCAGCGTCCGCCGGGCTGGCGGGTGCCGTTGATCTTCAGCGTGTAGGTCGCGTACTTGCGCGCGGCCTCCTTGCTGTCGTCGAGGCCCACAATCACGCCGATCCGGTCGCTCTTCTTGAAGGTCTTCTTCAGCTGACCGGCGTTCAGCGAACCCGCGCCCTTCGTGAGCTTGAGCTCCTGGTAGGCGACGCGCTTGCCGTCGAGCGTCCAGCCGACGACCTGGACGTTCCAGGCCTCCACCGGGGTCGGGTAGACCTGGGTGGCCGACTTGGCACCGGCCAGGCTCGACCCGTCGGTGATGGTGGTCGAGCCGACCTTGACGTCGTCGACCCACCAGCCGGTGGGACCGTCGCCGCCGTTGCCGTTCGAGGCCTCGTCGGTCATGTACCGGAACGACAGCTTGATCGCCTTGCCCGCGTAGGGCGCGAGGTCGAACGTCTGCGTCGTCCAGTCGCTGACGCCGGTGAAGCCCGGCAGCTGCGACACGATGGCCCCGGACGCCGCCGGGTCGTGCTCGGAGGTCGTGCTGGCGTTGGACAGGCTCTTGTACGTCTTGCCGCCGTCCGTCGAGACCTGCACCAGCCCGAAGTCCCAGCCCTCCTCGATGTCGTACTTCGTGGCGAAGCTGAGCTTCGGCGACCCGCTCGGCACGTTCACCGAGTAGACGAGCGAGCGGTCGAGCTCGTCGCCCTCACCCGCGTACAGCGCCGGCCCGTCGTGCGCCGTCGCGTCGACGACCCACTCGACCGGGTCGGGGGCGTAGGTGACCGCGCCCGCGAAGGACAGCGACTTCGCCGTGCGGCCGGTGACCGGCCGCCCGTCCTTGGCCAGCACGTAGTCCGAGCCGTTCGGCGGGGCGCCGGGGCTGTCGTACGAGCCCGGCCACGCCCAGTCGATGCCCGAGCTGAGCTGCTTGGACGAGAACCGCGCCTTGTCGTCGCGCTTCAGACCCTTGGCGCCGCCGTCCAGCCAGCCGTCGACCGCCATCGCGGCCGCCCAGTCGTGGACGACGTCGGACGAGCTCAGCCCGGGCGCCTCGTCGTCCAGCATGTCCTGCACCGAGGCGAGGCCGTTCTTGGCGTCGCGGTGCAGGCGGCTGATGGCGTCGAGCCCGAAGTGGTCGGCGACGTAGGTGACGAACGAGTAGGCCGCCCCGTAGTCGCTGAGCACCGACGGGCTGCCCTGGTCCTCCCACTGCGTCAGCGAGTTCTCGGCGCCGCAGTAGGGGAAGTCGTCGGTGGCGTAGAAGCCCTGGAAGCAGGCGATGTGCGAGTCGGCACCGGTGGCCGGCCAGCGCAGGCGCGTGTCGACGTAGCCGACGAGCGTCTGGGCGTAGTCGGACAGGCCCTCGTTCAGCCAGGTCGTCTCGTCGCCGTCGGTGTAGTAGTGCAGCAGGTGCTGGTACTCGTGGGCGAACGTGCCCTCGTACAGCCGCGGACGCGCCGCCTGGTTGGGGCTGCACAGGCCGCCGGGCGTCTGGTTCGGCGGGTTCGCGCCGGTGCGGTGCAGCCAGTCGTAGCTGTCGATCGTCATGACGTTGCGGTCGTACGCCTCGTTGAACGTCGGCGAGAAGAAGCCGGCGATGTACGTCGCGCCGTCCGGGGTGTTGGGCTCGTAGAAGTTCGCGTCGCGGACGTTCGAGATCAGCGCGACGGTCTTGTCGCCGTCGCCGGAGTAGTAGCCCGGCGCGCCCACCTGCGCGTTCGCGCCGTCACGGGGCGGTGCCACCGAGAACGCCTGCGACTCCTTGGGGAGCATGTTCGTGTCGAACTGGTTGGCCAGGTCGTCGACCTGCGCCTGCGTCACGACGTTGCGCACGCCGTCGTTGCGGCAGTCGCCCGCCGGGTAGTTCAGGTCGTCCTGCACCCAGACCTCGATGTTGGTGCCGACCTTCTTCAGGGTGAAGGTCTGCGGCACGTAACCGCCGTTGAAGTCGTCGAGCACGTAGTAGGTGCGCTGCGTGCCGGCGGGCGGGGTGACGCCCGCGGCGAGCGCGGTGCGGGCCCGGGCGTTCGGCGCCACGGCCTGGGACTTCAGCTGCGAGCGCTGCTGCGCCGTGAGCGCCATCTTGCGCGTCGCCGCGCTGATGTCGCGGACG
This sequence comes from Angustibacter peucedani, assembly GCF_054779595.1. Classification (NCBI taxonomy): domain Bacteria; kingdom Bacillati; phylum Actinomycetota; class Actinomycetes; order Kineosporiales; family Kineosporiaceae; genus Angustibacter; species Angustibacter peucedani. The sequence continues at coordinate 7,891 of NZ_BAAGXY010000053.1, read as the reverse complement.
TCGCTGCCGGGTCGTGCGGTGCTGCGGGACGGTGCGGCCTGGGCGCTGACGGCGCTGAGCCCGGTGAGGGCCAGCGCTGCCGCGCTCGTCGCCGCAGCCGCGGCCCATGTGGGGCGCGAGCGGAACCTGAGGGACATGGGTGTGTCCTGTCTGCCGGAAAGGGGGATGGCCGCATGCAACCATCGCCTGCCCTTGCCTGGGAAGACCTGTGACTCAGCGTGCAGCGGCCGTCACGGTGGCAGACCCCAGCACCCGCGTGCCGTCGTACAGCACGACCGCCTGCCCCGGCGCGACCCCGCGGACCGGCCGGCGCAGCGCCACCTCGACCCGCCCGTCGGCGTGCGCCTGCGCCACCGCGGGCACCGGCTCGCCGTGGGCGCGCACCTGCGCCATCACCTCGACCGGGCCCTCCGGCGCCGCACCGCACCAGCGGGGGCGGTCGGCCGAGATCGACCGGACGTCGAGCGCCTCGGCCGGACCGACCACGACCGTGCCGTCGACCGGCCGGATGTCCAGCACGTAGCGCGGCCTGCCATCCGCGGCGGGCCGGCCGATCCCCAGCCCCTTGCGCTGGCCGACCGTGAAGCTGTACGCGCCCTCGTGCTGGGCCAGCACCGCGCCGTCCTCGTCGGTGACCGCGCCCGGCCGCGAGCCGAGGCGGCGCTCGAGGAACCCGCGGGTGTCGCCGTCCGCGACGAAGCAGATGTCGTGGCTGTCGGGCTTGTCGGCGACCTGCAGGCCGCGCGCAGCGGCCTCGGCCCGCACCTCGCCCTTGGGCGTGACGCCCAGCGGGAAGACGGCGCGGGCCAGCTGGTCGGCGGTCAGGACGCCGAGCACGTAGGACTGGTCCTTCGCGCCGTCGACCGCGCGGTGCAGCGTGCGCGCGCCGTCGTCCGCGGTCTCGACCCGTGCGTAGTGGCCGGTGCAGAGCGCGTCGAAGCCGAGCGCGACCGCCTTGTCGAGCAGCGCCGAGAACTTGATCTTCTCGTTGCACCGCAGGCACGGGTTGGGCGTGCGGCCGGCCGCGTACTCGGCGACGAAGTCCTCGACGACGTCCTGGGTGAAGCGCTCGGACAGGTCCCAGACGTAGAACGGGATGCCGAGGACGTCGGCCGCCCGGCGCGCGTCGTGGGCGTCCTCGACGGTGCAGCACCCGCGGGCGCCGGTGCGCAGGGTCGCCGGCTGGCGCGACAGCGCGAGGTGGACGCCGACGACGTCGTGCCCGGCGTCGACGACCCGGGCGGCCGCGACCGCGGAGTCGACGCCGCCGCTCATCGCGGCCAGGACCCGCATCAGCCGGCCGCCGGCACGGTCGTGGACGCGGTCGAGGCCACCGTGGCGCCGCGGGCCCGCGCCACCGCGCCGGGCATCGCCTCGACCGCGGCGGCGACGTCCGCCTCGGTCGAGCTGTGGCCCAGCGTCAGCCGCAGCGCGCCCCGCACCAGCTCGGGCGCGACGCCCATGGCGACCAGCACGTGGCTCGGCTGCGGCACGCCCGCCTGGCAGGCCGAGCCGGTCGAGCACTGCACGCCCTGGGCGTCGAGCAGGTAGAGCAACGAGTCGCCGTCGCAGCCGGCGAACGACAGGCTGGCGTTGCCGGGCAGGCGTCCGGCCGGGTCGGGGTCGCCGTGCACGACGACGTCCGGGACGGCGGCCCGCACCCCGGCCACCAGCGAGGACCGCAGCGCGGTCAGGCGGGCCACCGAGCGGGGCAACCGCTTGACGGCGAGGTCCGCGGCCACGGCGAACGCCCGGATCGCCGGCTCGTCGAGCGTGCCGCTGCGCACCTGGCGCTCCTGGCCGCCGCCGTGCAGCAGCGGCGTGAGCTGCGCCCCGCGCACCGCGAGCAGCGCCCCGACGCCGACCGGTCCGCCGAGCTTGTGCCCGGTGACGGTGAGCAGGTCGACGCCGCTGGCCGCGAAGTCGACCTCGGTCTGGCCCACGGCCTGCACGGCGTCGGTGTGCACCGGGATGCCGTGCTCGTGCGCGATCTCGGCGACCTCGCGCACCGGCTGCACCGTGCCGACCTCGTTGTTGGCCCACATGACGCTGACGAGCGCCACGGCGTCCGGGTCGCGCCCGACCTCGGCGCGCACCGCGTCGAGGTCGACCCGGCCGACCCCGTCGACCGGCAGCAGCACCAGCTCGGCGTCCTCGTGCTCGACCAGCCACTGCGCGGCGTCGAGCACGGCGTGGTGCTCGACCGCGCTCACCAGCAGCCGGCGACGGCGCGGGTCGGCGTCGTGCCGGGCCAGGTAGGTGCCCTTGACCGCGAGGTTGTCGGACTCGGTGCCGCCGCCGGTGAAGACGACCTCGCTCGGCCCGGCGCCGAGCGCCGCGGCGAGCTGCTCGCGCGACTCCTCGACGACGCGGCGGGCGCGGCGGCCGGCCGTGTGCAGCGACGACGCGTTGCCCACCACCTGCAGCTCGGCCACCAGGGCCTCGACGGCCTCCGGCAGCATCGGCGTGGTGGCCGCGTGGTCGAGGTAGACGCTCACCCCGTCAGTCTACGAGCGGGGTGAGCGCCCCTCGGCGGGCGACGTCGGTGACCCTTGCTCAGCCCTTGGCCTTCTCGACCGCCTCGGTCGCCTGCGGCAGCACGGAGAACAGGTCGCCCACGACGCCGAAGTCGACGAGCTCGAAGATCGGCGCCTCCTCGTCCTTGTTGACGGCGACGATGGTCTTGGACGTCTGCATGCCGGCCCGGTGCTGGATCGCCCCGGAGATGCCGTTGGCGACGTACAGCTGCGGCGAGACGGTCTTGCCGGTCTGGCCGACCTGGTTGGCGTGCGGGTACCAGCCGGCGTCGACCGCGGCGCGCGAGGCGCCCACGGCCGCACCGAGGGCGTCGGCGAACGCCTCGACCGGGCCGAAGTCGCCGCCCGTGCCGCGGCCGCCGCTGACGACGATCGCGGCCTCGGTCAGCTCGGGCCGGCCGGACTTCTCGCGCGGCTTGCGCTCGGTGATCGTCGCGGCCTTGGCGGCGTCGGAGATCGTCGGCTCGAACACCTCGTCGGCCGCGGCGGCCGGGGCCGCCTCGGGGGTGGCCGAGTTGGGCTTGACGGTGATGATCGGCGTGCCGCGGGTGACCTTGGCCTGCACGGTGTACGAGCCGGCGAAGACCGACTGCGTCGTGGTCAGGTCGGCCGCGCTGCTGCCGGTGACGGCCACGGCGTCGGTGATCAGCCCGGACCCGGTCTTGATCGCCAGGCGCGCGGCGATCTCCTTGCCGTCCGAGCTGGACGGCAGCAGGACGGCGGCCGGTGACGTCCGCTCGACCAGCTGGGCCAGCGCCTCGGCGGTCGGGGCGGTCAGGTGGTCGGTGACGTCGGCGGACTCGACGCGGTAGACCTTCGCCGCGCCGTACTCGGCCAGCGTGGCCTTGGCGGCGTCGAACGCGGCGGCGTCGGGCGCCACGAGCACCGCGGACGGCTCGCCGAACTGGCGCGCGATGGTCAGCAGCTCGGTGGTGGTCTTGCGGACGGCCCCGTCGACGTGGTCGACGAGCACGAGGACCTCGCTCATCTCGGATCTCCTTGTCAGCTGGGGTGGTCAGACGAACTTGCGGGACACGAGGAACTCGGCGAGCTTCGCGCCGCCGTCGCCCTCGTCGGTGACGACCTGGCCCTGCTCGCGCGGCGGGCGCGCGGCGACGGACTCGACCGTCGTCCAGGCGGCGGCCAGGCCGACCTCGCCCGGGTCGACGCCGAGGTCGGCGACGCCCCACGTCTCGACCGGCTTCTTCTTGGCCGCCATGATCCCCTTGAACGAGGGGTAGCGCGGCTCGTTGATCTGGTCGGTGACGCTCACCAGGGCCGGCAGGCTCGAGGTGATGGTCTGGGTCGAGGCGTCGCCGTCGCGGCGGATCGTCACGCCGTCGCCGCCCACGGTCAGCTCGCTGGCGAACGTGACCTGCGGCAGCCCCAGCCGCTCGGCGAGCATGGCGGGCACGACGCTCATCGTGCCGTCGGTGGAGGCCATGCCGGTGAGCACGAGGTCGACGCCGCCGTCCTGGCCGATCTTCTCGATCGCCTTGGCCAGCACCAGCGAGGTCGCCACCGCGTCGGAGCCCGCGATCGCGTCGTCGCTGACGTGCACGCCCTTGCCGGCGCCCATCTGCAGCGACTTCTTGACCGCCTCGGCCGCCTGCTCGGGACCGACCGTCAGGACGGTGACCTCGCCGTCACCCGCGGCCTCGACGATCTTCAGGGCCTCCTCGACGGCGTACTCGTCCAGCTCGGACAGCCGGCCGTCGACGCCCACCCGGTCGGTGGTGTGGTCGGACTCCTCGAACGTGCGGTCCGCCTGGGCGTCCGGCACGTACTTCACGCACACGACGATGTTCATGGTCGGGTCTCGACCTCCACTGCGCTCGACCGGCGCCAGCCGGGAGGGGACAGGGGTGTCCCGCTCGTCGGGGTCAGCCTGCCAGGCGGCACCACCACGGCGCGCACCGGCACGGCCGGCTCCTGGGGCCCGATGTTACCCACCGGTAATGTGTCGCGCGAGCGCGCTGCCGGTGAGGCCGGTCACACGTCGGGCCGGGCGTCGGCGGTCGGTAGGATCCAGCGCCCTTCGAGAGGAACGGGATCACGATCGACGACCTGTCGCTGCCGCTCACCGGCGAGCGCACCGCCCCCGGCGTCTGGCACGAGGCCTACTGGTTCGCCCGGCACCTCGCGGCCTACGAGCACCTCGCGCCGCGCTGCGCCGGGCTCGACGTGCTCGAGGCCGGGTGCGGCGAGGGCTACGGCACGGACGTCGTCCGGCGGGCCGGTGCCCGCCACGTGCTGGGTCTGGACTACGACGCCGCGGCCGTCGCCCACGCCCGGGACCGCTACTCCCCCACCGCGTTCGCCCGCGCGAACCTCGTGCACCTGCCGCTCGCGGCCGCGTCGGTCGACGTCGTGCTGAGCCTGCAGGTGGTCGAGCACATCTGGACGCCGCAGGAGCTGCTGGCCGAGACCGCCCGCGTGCTGCGGCCCGGCGGCCTGCTGGCGCTCTCGACGCCCAACCGGCTCACCTTCTCGCCCGGCCTGGCCCGCGGCGAGAAGCCCACCAACCCCTTCCACGTGCGCGAGCTGGACGCCGACGAGCTCGTCGCGCTGGTGGGCGAGCACCTCGAGATGGTCGAGGTGCTCGGGGTGCACGCCGGGCCGCGGCTGCGCGCCTTCGGCCACGAGGCACTGGTGCACGGGCAGCTGGCCGAGGAGCCGACGCGCTGGCCCGCCGACCTCGCGGACCTGGTGCGGGGCACCACGGCCGCGCACTTCGAGGTCCGGGCGGGGGCGGCCGACGACGTCGACGCCGCGCTCGACCTGGTGGTGGTGGCGAGGCGGCGATGACCTCGACGACGGTGGAGGGCGCGTTCGCGCTGGTGCTGCACAGCCACCTGCCCTGGGTGGTCCACCACGGCAGCTGGCCGGTCGGCGAGGAGTGGCTGCACCAGGCCTGGACCGGGTCGTACCTGCCGCTCGCCCGGGTGCTGCACGACCTGGCGTCCGAGGGACGGCGCGACGTCCTGACCCTCGGCGTCACGCCGGTGCTCGCGGCCCAGCTCGACGACCCCGGGTGCCTGCGCGACGTCGGCACCTGGGCGGGCACGTGGCAGCAGCGCGCCGCCGAGCTGGCCGGCCGCGCCGACCCACGGCTGCAGGCGGTGGCGGCGCACGAGTTCCGGGCCGCGACGCGAGCCCTCGAGGACCTCGCCGGACCGTGGGCGGCCGGGGGCTCGCCGGTGCTGCGGGGCCTGGCCGACGCCGGGGTGGTCGAGCTGCTCGGGGGGCCGGCGACGCACCCGTTCCTGCCCCTGCTCGACCCGCGGATCGCGTCGTTCGCCCTGCGCAGCGGCCGCGACGACGCCCGGCGCCGGCTGGCGTCGACGTCCGGTGGGATCTGGGTGCCGGAGTGCGGCTGGTCACCCTCTCTCGCAACGGTTCTGGACGACGCCGGCGTGACGCACTTCTTGGCCGACGAGGCGACGCTCGCGGCGGGCGGGCGAGAGACGGCCGGAGCCTGGCAGGTCGCCGGCTCGGACGTCGTCGTGCTGGGCCGCGACCTCGCCGTCACCGACCGGATCTGGAGCTCGCGCACCGGCTACCCCACCGGCGCGGCGTACCGCGACTTCCACGCCCTCGACCACCCGTCCGGGCTGCGGCCGTCCCGCGTCACCGGGCCGGACGTGCCCGTCCACCGCAAGGCGCCGTACGACCCGGGCGCGGCTGCCGCCGCCGTCGAGCGCGACGCCCGCGACTTCGTCGCCCGGGTGCGCGAGCGGCTGGCCGAGGTGGCGACCCGCGACGGTCGCCCCGGCCTGGTGGTGGCGGCCTACGACACCGAGCTCTTCGGGCACTGGTGGCACGAGGGACCGGCCTTCCTGGCGCGGGTGCTGCGGCTGCTGCCCGAGGCCGGGGTGCGGCTGACGACGTTGCGCGGTGCGGTGGAGCAGCACGGGGTGCGCGGCGAGGTCGACCTGCCGCCGGGCTCGTGGGGTGCCGGGAAGGACTTCCGGGTCTGGGCCGGAGCCGCGGTGCGCCCGATGGTCGACGAGGCGTTCTGGGTGCAGCGCCGGCTGCTGGACGTCGTCGACGCCGAGCACCGGGCCGGGCGTCTCGTCTGCCGCCGGCCGGACCTCGACCAGCTGGCCCGGCAGGCCCTGCTCGCGCTGTCGAGCGACTGGGCCTTCATGGTGTCGCGCGACCAGGCGGCCGACTACGCCTGGCGGCGCGAGCGCGAGCACCGCGAGGCCTTCCACCGGCTGGCCGCGCTGGTCGAGGACGGAGCTGCGACCACCGGGTCCGAGGTCGGGCGTCAGCGAGCGGTCGACGACCCGTTCCCGGCGCTAGACGCCAGAACCCTTGCGGCGCAGGGGTTCTGATGCACGTCGTCCACCTGAGCTGGGAGTTCCCTCCGGTCGTGTACGGCGGGCTCGGCCGGTACGTCGAGCAGCTCAGCCGGGCGCAGGTCGAAGGCGGCGACGAGGTGACGGTGGTGTCGGTCGCCGACGACGTCCGGGGTGCTCGGGCCGGTGGCCGTGGTGGTCGCCCCGACGCTCCCCCGGCCGAGACGGTCGACGGCGTGGCCGTGCTGAGGGTGCCGGGCCCGTCCGGCGGTGACGACCTCGCGACCGCGGTGCGGGCGATGCAGGACGCCATGGTGCGCGCCGCCGGCGGGCTGCGGCCCGACGTCGTCCACGCGCACGACTGGATGGTCGCCGACGCCGCACGGCGGCTGGCCGACGCGGCCGGGTGCCCGGTGGTGCTCACCGTGCACGCCACCGAGCTGGGGCGGCGTCAGGGACGGCTGGACGACGACGTCCACCGCGCCGTCCACGCCGCCGAGCGGCACGCGGTGGCGGTCGCCGACCGGGTCGTCGTCTGCTCGTCGGCGATGGTCGAGGAGGTGGCGGCCCACGGCGCCGACCTGGCCGCCGTGGTGGTCGTCCCCGCGGCCGTCGAGGCCTCGCGCTGGGACGTCCGGCCTGCCGACCGCGCCGCCGCCCGCGGGCGGCACGCCGCGCCGCACGAACGGCTCGTCGTGGCGGCCGGCCGCCTGGAGTGGGAGAAGGGGTTCTCGACGCTGCTGCGCGCGCTGCCCGGGCTGCGGGAGCGGCACGCCGACGTCCGGGTGGTGCTGGCCGGCACCGGGTCGTACGCGCCGGCGCTGCGCGCGCTCGCCACGGAGGTCGGCGCGGTCGGCACCGTCACGTTCGCCGGGCACCTGGACGTCGCCGAGCTGGCGCCGCTGCTCGCCGCGGCCGACGCCGTCGTGGTGCCCAGCCGGTACGAGCCCTTCGGCCTGGTGGCGCTCGAGGCGCAGGCCACCGGCGCTCCCGTGGTCGTCACGCGCACCGGCGGCCTGGCCGGCACGGTCGAGGACGGCGTCACCGGGC
>NZ_BAAGXY010000052.1:0-26732 GCF_054779595.1 Angustibacter peucedani | reverse complement strand
CGGCGCGGGCGTGCTCCCGCCCGGCACGCGACCCGGCGGGACGGCGGCCGCCGGCAGCCGTCGTCCGGACGCCGCTGCGGCGGGGTACGCGTACGGCGCAGGACCGGGCTCGGGCGACGGTGACGGCGCCGGGTCCGACGGCGGGCGCGGTGGGCGTGGTGGGCGTGGTGGGCGCGGCAGCTCGTCGTCCGACGTCCCCGGTGCCGGACGTCGGCGACGCCGGGTGCCGGTCAAGTCGATCGTGCTCGTGGTCGTGCTGGCGATCATCGCCTACCCGGTGGCGCTGCTCCTGGTCGCCTGGAACCACCTGGGCCGGGTCGACGCGCTGCCGACCGACACCGCCGCGACCCCGGGCCGCACCTACCTCGTCGTCGGCTCCGACTCGCGCAAGGGCCTGACCAAGGCCCAGATCAAGAAGCTGCACACCGGTGCGGGCGACGTCGGCCAGCGCACCGACACGATCATGCTGCTGCACGTCCCCGCCGGCGGCGGCCCCACGGTGCTGATGAGCATCCCGCGCGACAGCTACGTCGCGATCCCGGGCCACGACCACAACAAGATCAACGCGGCCTTCGCCTTCGGCGGGCCCAAGCTGCTCGCGCGCACCATCGAGGGCATGGGCGGCGTGCAGATCGACGACTACGCCGAGATCGGCTTCGGCGGCTTCGCGTCCATGGTCGACGCGGTCGGCGGCATCCAGATCTGCCCCAAGCGCACCATGAAGGACAAGGACGCCGGCATCAACCTGAAGAAGGGCTGCCAGCAGGCGGACGGCCCGACCGCCCTGGGCTACGCCCGGGCCCGGCACTCGGACCCGCGCGGCGACCTCGGCCGGGTCGAGCGGCAGCGCGAGGTGCTGGCGGCCATCGTCAGCAAGGCCACGACGCCCGGCACGCTCGTCAACCCGTTCCGCACGTTCCCGCTCGCGTCCTCCGGCGGCAGCGCCCTCACGGTCGACGAGCACACCGGCCCGATGGCGCTCGCGCGCTTCGTCCTCGGCATGAAGGGCGCGGCCGGTGGCAAGGGCCTGTCGCTCACGCTGCCGGTGTCGGGATCGGGCACGCGCGAGGGCGCTGGCTCGGTCGTGCTGATCGACGACGACAAGGCGGCCGAGGTGTGGTCGGCGCTCAAGCGCAGCGACACCGAGAAGCTGCGCAGCATCGCCGAGGAGCAGGCGAAGATCGCTCAGCAGGTCGGCTGACCGCCCGGCTCAACCGACCTAGCAGGGTCAGCCGGCTCAGCCGGTCAGGCGTCGGTGCTGGTGCTCGTCCGCTGACGGCGGTGGCGCAGCCACTCGAACCCGATGGGCAGCACCGAGAACAGCACGACGACGATGAGCATCGCCTCGATGTTGTTGCGCACGAACGGCACCGTGCCGACGAAGTAGCCGAGCAGCGTGACGCCGACGGCCCACAGCACGGCACCGATGCCGCTGTAGACGTAGAAGGTGCGGCGGTCCATGCGGCCGACGCCGGCGATCAGCGTGATGAAGGTGCGCACGATGGGCACGAAGCGGCCGAGCACCAGCGCCCGCGCGCCGTGCCGCTCGAAGAACGCCGTGGTCTGGTCGACGTGCTTCTGCTTGATCCACCGCGAACCGGGGCGCACGACCCGCGGCCCGGCCGCCCGCCCGATCTCGTACCCCGCGACGTTGCCCGCGAAGGCCGCCGCCACGAGCAGCACGAGCACGAGCCACAGCGGCTCCTTCAGCGTGCCCTCCTTGACCAGCAGGCCCACCGTGAAGAGCAGCGAGTCGCCGGGGAGCAGGAAGAAGAAGAGCCCGCACTCGATGAACACCACGAGCAGCGTGCCCGGCAGCGCGTAGGTGTCGATCAGGTGCTGGGGGTCGAGCCACGACGGGCCGAGTGCGTGCATCACGCGCTCCAGCGTAGGTGAGCCGGAGGGTCTCGCTTACCCTCGCCGGGTGGATCCTGTGGAGATCGGGGTCGGGCCGTGGGAGGGCCCGTGGCCGGACGACGACCGGTACGACCCGCAGCTGCTGGCCGAGGGCGACCGCCGCAACGTCGTCGACCGCTACCGGTACTGGACCGTCGAGGCGGTCGTCGCCGATCTCGACACGCGGCGCCACCCGTTCCACGTCGCCGTCGAGAACTGGCAGCACGACCTCAACATCGGCTCCGTCGTCCGCACCGCCAACGCGTTCAACGCGGCCGGCGTGCACGTCGTCGGCAACCGGCGGTGGAACCGGCGCGGCGCGATGGTCACCGACCGGTACGTGCACCTGCACCACCACCCGGACGTCGACGCGCTGGCGACGTGGGCGGCCGGGGCGGGGCTGCCGCTGCTGGGCGTCGACAACCTGCCGGGGTCGGTGCCGCTCGAGGGGTACGCCCTGCCGCGCGCGTGCGTGCTGCTGCTCGGCCAGGAGGGGCCGGGGCTGTCAGCCGCGGCGCGCGAGGCCTGCGCCGACGTCCTGCACATCGCGCAGTTCGGCTCGACCCGGTCGATCAACGCGGGCGCCGCGGCCGCGATCGCCCTGCACACCTGGGTCACCCAGCACGCCGACGTCCCGCCGTCCTGAGGCGAGCTACCGCGCCGGGTCCTCGACGACCGCGGTCATCCGGATCGAGACGAGGACCCCTGGGAGGTCGACGCCGAGCGCGGCCACGTAGCGCGCCGGTGGCTGGTCGCCGAACCAGCGCGCGTACTCCTCGTTCAGACCGTCGAAGTCGGACGGGTGCGTGAGCAGCACGCCCACCTCGACCACGTCGTCGAGCGTGGCGCCGCCGGCCTCGAGGACCGCACGGCAGTTCTGCAACGCCTGGCGCGTCTGGTCCTGGATCGTCGGCCCGGCCATCGACCGCGTCGCGGGGTCCATCCCGGTGGTGCCGGAGACGACGACCAGGGTGCCGGCCCGGACTCCTTGGCCGTACAGCGGCGAGCTCGGGGCGTCCGGCGTCGTGATGGTCTGGCGCGGCACGTGGCCTCCTCGGGTCAGACCACGGAGGTTCCCAGACGACGCCGGCCGTGCGCCAGTGCCTCGACGGAGCGGGAGGGGTCAGCGCCAGACGCGGCGGTGCGACCGGACGGCGGGGGCGGCCGTCTGGCCCCACACCCGCCGCCAGCGGGCGACGTCCGGTCCGGCGGTCGACGGCGTGCGGCCGGACGCCGCGCGGCGGGTCGCCTCCCACCAGGTGCTCTGGTCCTCGTCGACGAGCTGCGCCACGGCGGCCTCGACCCGGGCGCCGAGCTCGCGCGGGCCCTCGCCCTCGGCGGCGAGCAGCGGACGGCCGAAGCGCACGGTCACCGGCGGTCGGCCAGGCACCGGCCAGCCCCGGCCGCGCGGCATCGCGGCGAACGAGCCGCGGATGCCGATCGGCACCACCGGCACGTCGTGGTGCACCGACAAGAACGCGGCGCCGTGCCGGAAGGTACGGGTCCAGCCGTCGGGGGAGCGGGTGCCCTCGGGGAACACCACGACGCTCCAGCCGTCGTCCAGCAGGTCGCCAGGTGTCGACGACAGCGAGCCCGAGCGCCGCTCGATCGGGAAGGTGTTGAAGACCATCGCCGAACCTGTTGCGCGCCACCAGGTGTCGAAGAAGTAGTCGGCCGCGGCGGCCACCGCGGTCTTGCGCCGCCACGCGTCAGGCAGCGTGCAGAGGATCAGCGGGGTGTCGAGGTGCGAGGTGTGGTTGGCGACGAACACGACCGGCCCGTCGACGTCGTCCAGGACGTCGAGCCCGTGCACCGTCGGCTTGACCTCGTGGCGCAGCAGCGGGGCCAGGCCGAAGCGCTGGATGCCGTCGCGCACCGCGACCGCCCCGCGCTTGCGGGCCCACGCCGTGGGGAACGGCTCGGACTGCTTCGGCAGCACGAACGGCTCGGCCGAGCGCGGCACCATCGAGCGCCGTCCCCAGCGCCAGCCCTTGGCGACCATGCGCACGTCCTGCCGCGCTCCGCGCAGCAGCTGGCCCGACAGCACGTGCCGGGCGACGTGGACGACGGGACCGCTCATCGCACGTCCGCGACGAGGTGCGGGGGGTTGCGCAGGTAGGTGATGGACGGCGAGCGCCCGACGGTGCCGGACGCCATCTCGAGCGCGTCCTGCAGGGACGACGCGGCCCGGAACCCCATGCGCTCCACGGCCTTGCGGTCGGCGCCCACCCAGATCACGTCGCCCACGTGGTCCATGGCGTGCGCCGCCCAGTACCACATGTAGAACGGGTGGACGCCGTGGTACGCGTGCGAGGTGCGGTACAGGTGGATGTACCAGGGGTCGGTCGCGTACTGCTCCTCGAACTTCGCCTCGATCACCGCCGGGTCGGTCGAGGTGGTGAGCACCTCTTCGTAGAAGTCGACGTAGCTCGGGTGGTGCAGCTGGTTGAAGTCCGGCTCGACCGGGTGGTACAGGATCACCGCGCCGCCCTTGCGGACGACGGGCTGGCCCCGGTAGCTGTTGAAGTAGTAGCCGAGCCCCATGCAGGTCGCGAGGATCGGGTTCATCACCGAGTTGACGTTGTAGGGACCCAGGTACGGGACGCCGAGCACCAGGACGTCGCTCTGGCCCTGCACCTCGACCATCTGCTGCTCGTGCACCTTGGCGACGGTCAGCTCGTGCACGGCCTCGGTCTCGCCGGCGTTCACGCCCGTCAGGCCGTACGGCGCGCGCATGCCCTGGAAGACGTTGTGCCGCAGCCCCTTCGGCGCGACGGCCAGGCCGCGGCGGGCGGCGAGCATCGACGCCTGGTCCTTGACGCCCCACTCCCACTCGCGCTTCTGCAGGAACGAGAACTGGGACGGGAAGACCTCGTTGTTGAGAGTCGTCTCGATCGTGAAGATCTTGACGTGGTCGGCGAGGAACCGCCCCATGCGCCAGGCGCTGTGGTGCATGGCCGACTTGGTGTGGTCCATGAACGAGCGCGAGTGCACCATCGTGTGGCTGTTGTGGTGGTGCCGCAGGCTCTTGTACGACGCCAGGCCGATCGGCACCGACTTGTGGCCGCCGTCCATCGCCACGAGGTTCACGTTGACGTAGACCAGCAGGTCGCTCTCGGCCGCGCGACGGTTGATCTCGACGTCCTCGCCGCGGTCGGTCTGGCCGACGTGCAGCAGGTTGTCCTTGTCCTCGGCGTCGTGGTTGTAGAGCGCGCCCTGCGGGAAGAACGAGCGGAACACGCGCTCGCCCACGATCTCCTTCAGCTCGGACGCCGTGAGCCGGCGGTGCAGCGCGTTGGCCGAGATGATCTCGACGTCGTCGACGCCGGCCTCGGCCGCCATCGTCAGCACCTGCTCGATGATCCGCTGGCGGATGTCGGGCTTGACCATGGGCGGCAGCGGCAGCGAGATGTCGTCGAACGCGATCGTCAGCCGCATGCCGGCGTGCAGCAGCGTCGGCAGCGGGTCGCTGCCCACGGGCTCGAGCAGGGCGCGGCGGATCGCGCCGTCGACGTCCCGGATGCCGGGCAGGGCCTCCGGCGGGTAGACCACCCGCGTGCCGCGCGGGAAGGTCTCGAGCCGGAACCCCTCGCCCTCGTGCACCACGAGGGGCGGCGTGCGGTCGTCGACCTCCAGGACGAAACCGGGGCGGGTCACGAGCTTCTCCTTGCGTGGGAACGGTTCTGCCCGGTGGCCGTCATGCTCGGCTCCGGACGTCGAAGCAGACCTTGACCGTGCCGAGCCGGCCGGCCGAGTGGGCGTGGTCGAGGGCCTCGCGCCAGCGGTGCAACGGGTAGCGACCGCTGACGACGTCGTCCAGCGGCGCCTCGGCGGCCAGCCGCAGCGCCACGTCGAACGCGTCGCCGGTCGAGGCGTAGGTGCCGGCGACCTCGAGCTCGCGGAACCACGCCGGCGAGAGGTCGGCCGAGGCCGGCATGCCCGACAGCACCACCCGGCCACCGGCGCGGGTCGAGCGCAGCACGGTGTCGAGGGACGACGTCGAGCCCACCGCGTCGATGCCGACGTCGACCCCGCCGAGCAGCATCTCGCTGGCGCCGCTCAGCCTCGAGGCCGCGACCGGAAGTCCTTGCGGCGCAACCCGCAGCGCCCGCGTCGTGCGGCGGACGGATCGCATCGCCTCGTCGGGCGCGGCGACGTCGGAGGCGCCGAACGCCCGCGCGAGGTCGGCCTGGCGGCCGTGCTTGGCGATGACCGTGATGCGACCGGCGTCGGTCAGCTCGCGCAGCGCCAGCACCGCGAACAGGCCGACGGCGCCCGCACCCGACACCAGCACCGAGCCGCCCGCCGGCACCTGCGCCCGGCGCGCCAGCTGCACGGCGCAGGCCAGCGGCTCGACCAGCACGGCCCGCTCGTCCGAGAGCCCGTCGGGCACGGCGTGCAGCTGCGAGCGGTGCACCGTGAGGCGCTCGCCCCAGCCGCCGCCGGTGTCCTGGCAGAAGCCGGTCTGCAGGCCGGGCGCGATGTGGCCCACGGTCACGTGGTCGCAGAGGTTGGTGCGCCCGGTGCGGCACGGCTCGCACGGCGCGACGTCGCGGGCGGCGCAGGCGAGCACCGGGTCGACGACGACGCGGGTGCCCTTCGGCAGGTCCTCGCAGTCCTCGACCAGCTCGCCGACCACCTCGTGGCCGGGCACGAACGGCATCGACACCAGCGCCGAGAAGTACAGCGACGTCGAGCCGGTGACCGCGCCGAGGTCCGAGCCGCAGATGCCCGACAGCAGCGGCCGCACCTGCGCCCACCCGGGGCGGCGCACCACCGGCTCGTCCCGCGTGACCAGCCGCACCGGCGCCATCGGCCCGACGAGCAGGCCGGGCATGCGGCCGCCGGCGACCCGCGCAGCGGCGAACCGCGGGATCGAGCGGAACATCTCGAGCGCCAGCATCACGGCAGGCTCACCCCGGTGGTGTCGTGGCGGACGTCGGGCACCCGGCCGCGCGAGGTGGCGGGCGGCGTCCGCCAGGTCTCGACCGGCCAGCGGGCGGCTCGTGCCGCGCGGTAGAGCGGGACGTCGGGCGAGACGGCCGTCGGCTTGCCGACCGCGCGCAGCAGCGGCAGGTCGGAGTGGCTGTCGGCGTAGCCGTACGAGCGGGTGAGGTCGAAGCCGTTGACCTCGGCGTAGCGCACCAGCCAGGCCGCGCGGGACTCGCCGACCAGCGGGGGCGCGGCGAGGAAGCCGGTGGCGCGACCCCGGGCGTCGACGCCCAGCTCGGCCGCGACCACGTGGTCGAACAGCGGAGCGAGCGGGCGGGTCAGGGGGCGGATCGCCCCGGTGAGCAGCACGGTGTGGTGGCCGGCGGCGCGGTGCTCGCGGATCCGGCGCAGCGCGGCACCGCTGACCCGCTCGAGCACGTGCGGCGCGATGACCTCGTCGACCAGGCTGTCGAGCTCGTGCAGGTCGGCCCCGGCGTAACGGCGGTAGACAGCGCGCAGGAACCCACCGCGGTCGCGGCGCTCGGCGCCGACGTAGGAGGGCATGCGCCGCAGCAGCCGGCCGATCTCGCGGGCGCGGCCCATGCCGTCGAGCTCGGGCAGCCGCAGCCACAGGTAGGTCTCGATCACGTTGCTGGACAGCAGGGTGCCGTCCATGTCGAAGACCGCGAGCACCCGCGCGCCGGGCTCGCCCGCGTCGCCGTCGATCTTGCGCGGACCGGGGTCGCCCTGCGCCTGCCGGCGCTTGCGGATGACGTCGTACTTGCGCATCGGCTCGGTGACCGACGGGCAGTGGATGTCGCGGATGTACTCGGTCCAGTCGACGATCGCGGTGTCGAAGCCGAACAGCTCGAGGTCCGCGGGGTCGAGCGCACGGTGCAGCGCCAGGGTGTTGTCGTCGACGAACTGCAGCTCGACCTGCGTGTACGAGCGGTACAGGTCGAGGTAGCGGCGCAGGAACTCGAGCCGGCGGCGGGTGCGGTCGAGCTCGCGCGAGAACTCCCGCGCGCGGTCCGACCTCGGCACCATGCCGAGCGCGCGGTCGGCCAACCGGTGGGCTCGTTCGCCTTGCACGAGAACGCGTTCGACCCGCTCCGAGCCCGGGAACCGCCAGGTCGCCAGCGGCACCGCGCCGCGCTCGCCGAGGTCGAACGGGTGCTTGTCGAAGTACTCGCGCACCAGCTCGTAGAGCCGGCGGAACGTCAGCGGGTTGCGCGCGCCGGACGAGACGTGGAAGTACTGCGGTGCAGCGGGTTCGGGGTCGGTGGCGCAGACGGCGAGCAGCGCGTTGACCACGTGGTCGACCGGGACGACGTCCACGACCGAGTCCGGGGCGGCGGGGAACTCGGGGAGCTCGCCGCGCCCGTAGGCCAGGATGATCGGCTCGGCCATCTTGAAGCCCTCGATCCAGCCCGGGTGGGGCCAGGTCAGGGCGGACTCGATGATGCTGGGCCGGACGACGCTCACGGGGATCGCGGGCAGGCCCGGTGCGTCCTTCGACGTCCCGGACGTGAGCTCCTCGACCACGCGCTCGCCCATGGCCTTGGTGAACGTGTAGACGTCGGTCCAGCCCAGGCTGCGGGCCCGCTCGCCACCGGCCTGCTGCTGCTGCTTCTTGACCCAGTCGCGGCGGCGCTTCTCGGCGTCCTGCGCGGAGGTGATGGGCCCGGCGCGGCCGTGCTCGCGCTCGGCCTCGGTGCTGAGCTGGGCGAGCACCTCGGGCCGGCGCGAGTCGTCCTCGATCTGCTGCGCCAGCCGGATGCCGGCGTCGCGCTCGGTGCGCCAGTCGACGTCGTGCGCGACCGACCGCTCGGGGACGGCCCCGCGCCGACGGCCGCCGACGTACGCGGTCGAGACGTGCACGTAGTGGATCGGCTTCTCGGCCGCGGCGCTCGCCTCCAGCACCCGCTTGACCAGCGCGTGGGTGCCGTTGACGTTGGTGGTGAAGGCGTCCTGGATCGGCGGGTCGAACGACACGTCGCCCGCGCAGTGCACGACGACGTCCAGGTCGGTGGGCAGCTCGGGCACGGCGCCGAGGTCGCCCTCGATCACGTCCACCTGCTCGAGCAGCGCGTCCGCCCCACCTGCCCGTTCGACCGCGCTCGCGAACGTCGGCTTGGCGAGCAGCCCGGCGATGCGGTCGCGTCCGGGCTGGCCGGACTTCGGCCGCACGAGGACGACGGGTCGCGCGCCCGGGATCTCGGTGAGCATGCGCTGCAGCAGGGCCTCGCCGACGAAGCCGGTGACCCCGGTGATCAGGACGCGCCGACCGTCGAGCCGGTCCCTCAGTCGCACGCAGTCCTCCTCGTCCCCGACGCGTCCGGGCAGACCGACGTGCCACCCGGCGTCCGCCAGCATCCAACCACTTCGGAGCGGAGGCCCGCGGGGACGGGTCCGACCGGCGCCGCTACCCCTCGACCGGGGGCGAGAGGCGCTCGACGAGCTCGACGACGTCCGCGATCGAGTCGACCACCCGGGTCGGGCGGTAGGGGAAGCGCTCGACGGCGTCCGCGCGGGTCGACCCGGTGAGCACGAGCACGGTGCGCAGGCCCGCCTCGAGCCCGCTGACGACGTCGGTGTCCATGCGGTCGCCGATCATGACTGTCGACTCCGAGTGCGCGTCGATCTGGTTGAGCGCGCTGCGCATCATCAGCGGGTTGGGCTTGCCCACGAAGTACGGGCGGACGCCGGTGGCCCGCTCGATCAGGGCCGCGACCGAGCCGGTGGCGGGCAGCGACCCCTCGGTCGACGGGCCGCTCGCGTCGGGGTTGGTGGCGATGAAGCGGGCGCCGGCCTCGATCAGCCGGATCGCGCGGGTGATCGCCTCGAACGAGTAGGTGCGCGTCTCGCCGAGCACCACGTAGTCCGGGTCGCGCTCGGTCAGCACGTAGCCGACGTCGTGCAGCGCGGTCGTGAGCCCCGCCTCGCCGATGACGTACGCCGAGCCGCCCGGCCGCTGGTCGTCGAGGAACTGCGCGGTGGCCAGCGCTGACGTCCAGATGGAGTCCTCGGGCAGCTCGATCCCGCTGCGCGACAGGCGGGCTCGCAGGTCGCGCGGGGTGTAGATCGAGTTGTTGGTGAGCACCAGGAACCGGCGGCCCGAGCGCTGCAGCGCGGCGATGAACTCGGGGGCGCCGGGGATCACGTGCTCCTCGTGCACCAGGACGCCGTCCATGTCCGTGAGCCAGGTGTCGACGGGCTTCGGGGTGCTCATGGGCCCATGGTGGCAGCCGCGCGCACCCGGCGGGATACCGTCGCCAGCATGACCCGCCGGCTCGTGGTGATCGGGGGCGACGCCGCGGGCATGAGCGCGGCGAGCCAGGCACTGCGCGTCGCGCGCCGCACCGGGCTCGACCTCGAGGTCGTGGCGCTCGAGCGCACCGACCACGTCTCGTACAGCCAGTGCGGCATCCCGTACTGGGTCGCGGGGGACGTCGAGAGCGGCGACGCGCTCGTGGCGCGCACCGCCGAGCAGCACCGGGCCAACGGCATCGACCTGCGGCTCGGTGCCGAGGTGACCGAGGTCGACCTCGACCGCGGCGAGGTCGTCGTGCGCACGGACGGCTCCGACGAGCGGATCGGCTTCGACGACGTCCTGGTGGCGACCGGGGCGGCGCCGCTGGTGCCGGAGTGGGCGGTCGACGTCCCGGGCGTGATGCCGGTCAAGACGCTGGACGACGGCCGCACCTGGCGCGCGCTGCTGGCCGCCGAGCGCGGCCCGGCGCCCGAGTGCGCGCTCGTCGTCGGCGGGGGCTTCATCGGCGTCGAGGCGGCCGAGACGTTCGCCCGGCGCGGCCTGCGCACCACGCTCGTCACCCGCAGCGGCGAGCCGATGGCGAACTCGCTCGACCCGCGCATGGGCGCCCTGGTGCGGCAGGGGCTCGAGCAGGCCGGGGTCGAGGTGATCACCGGCACCGAGGTCGACGAGCTCGAGTCCCAGGACGGGCAGGTGCGCACGGCCTGCGTCGGGGGTCGCGAGCTGCGCGCGGACGTCGTCGCGCTGGCCCTCGGGGTGCGCCCGCGGGTGTCGCTGCTGACCGACGCCGGTCTGGGGGTCGGCGAGCACGGCGGGCTGGTCCCGGACGACACCGGTCGGCTGCAGGACGGTGTCTGGGCGGCGGGGGACTGCTGCGAGGTGTGGGACCGGGTGCTCGAGGTGCACTGGTACACGCCGCTAGGCACCCACGCCAACAAGCTCGGGCGCGTCGTCGGCACCAACCTCGGCGGGGGCACGGCGCGCTTCGCCGGCTCGGTCGGCACGGCGATCACCCGTGCGGGGCACGCCGAGGTCGCGCGCACCGGCGTGCTGCCGTCGTGGGCCGAGGCGCGTGGCTGGGACGTCGAGACCGTCGTCCTCGAGTCGACGACCGCGGCCGGCTACATGCCCGAGTCCGACCCCGTGACCGTCATGGTCACCGGCGAGAAGGGCACCGGCCGGCTGCTCGGCGCGCAGCTGGTCGGCGGTCGCGGTGCGGGCAAGCGGGTCGACGTCGCGGCCATGGCGCTGTGGGCGGGGCTGACCGCGGCGGACGTCGCCGAGGCCGACCTCGCGTACTGCCCGCCGTTCTCGCCCGTGTGGGACCCGGTGGCGATCGCCTGCCGCAAGCTCGCCGAGCGGCTGTAGGTTTCTCGCAGGCCCGCCCGACCGACCTCCCAGGAGCGACGATGCCCATCGCCACGCCCGAGTCGTACGCCGACATGCTCGACCGCGCCAAGGCCGGCGCGTTCGCGTACCCCGCGATCAACGTCAGCTCCTCGCAGACGCTGAACGCCGCGATCCGCGGCTTCGCCGAGGCCGAGAGCGACGGCATCGTGCAGGTCTCGACCGGCGGCGCGGAGTACCTGTCCGGCCCGACGGTCAAGGACATGGTCGCCGGCTCGGTGGCGCTCGCGGCCTACGCGCACGAGGTCGCCAAGAACTACGACGTCCAGATCGCGCTGCACACCGACCACTGCCCGAAGGACAAGCTCGACGGCTTCGTGCGACCGCTGCTCGCGGTGTCGCAGGAGCGGGTCTCGCGCGGCGAGCTGCCGCTGTTCCAGTCGCACATGTGGGACGGCTCGGCCGTGCCGCTCGACGAGAACCTGCAGATCGCGCGCGAGCTGCTCGACGCGTGCCACCGCGCGAACGTCGTCCTGGAGATCGAGGTCGGCGTCGTCGGCGGCGAGGAGGACGGCGTCGTCGGCGCGATCGACGACAAGCTGTACTCGACGCCAGAGGACGCCGTGGCGACGGTCGAGGCGCTGGGGCTCGGCGAGCACGGGCGCTACCTGACCGCGCTGACGTTCGGCAACGTCCACGGCGTCTACAAGCCGGGCAACGTCAAGCTGCGCCCCGAGATCCTGCAGCAGGCGCAGGAGGCGGTCGTGGCGGCGAAGGGGCTGGCGGCGGGGAGCAAGCCGTTCGACCTGGTCTTCCACGGCGGGTCGGGCTCGCTGGCCTCCGAGATCGCGGCGGCGGTCGACTTCGGCGTGGTGAAGATGAACGTCGACACCGACACGCAGTACGCGTTCACCCGCCCCGCGGCCGCGCACATGTTCCTCAACTACGACGGCGTGCTCAAGGTCGACGGCGAGGTCGGCAGCAAGAAGGCCTACGACCCCCGCGCCTGGGGCAAGGCCGCCGAGGAGGGCATGGCCGCCCGCGTCGTCGAGGCCTGCCAGAACCTCCGCAGCGCCGGCCACACAGCCCGCTGACCCCTCGCCAGTTGATCACGTTGTGCATGGCTAGGGCTGCTTTCCAAGGTCTGCAGACCGTGCCAAGCACTCGCAACCCTTGGACAGTGCCGTCGTCCACAGGTGCAAGCCCGCGTCCCGTCGTCCACACGTGGTGACGGGCCGCTAGTCGTCGTCCGCGGAAGACGGCCACCGTGGCCGGCATGCACCCTCTGCCTGCCCGGCTGTCCGAGGCTGCCCGCCGTCAGGGCGGCGTGTTCACCACGGCCCAGGCGCTGGACGCCGGGGTCGACGCCGGCGAGCTCCAGCGCGCGGTGCAGCGGCGCTGGCTGGTGCGGCCGCGGCGCGGGACCTACGTCGCAGCCGAGCTCGGGCGCGACCTCGACCCGGCGTCCTGGCACGTCGTGCAGGTGCACGCGGCGCACCTCACCCTCACCGGCGAGCACGTGGTCAGCCACGCCTCGGCCGCTGCGGTGCACGGCCTGCCGCTGGTGGACGTCGACCTGACCGAGGTGAACGTGACTGCGGCTGCTGGACGCCGGTCGGCGCGTCACGAGTCGGGTGTCTGGCACCACCGGGGCGAGGTGCCCCAGGACCAGCGCCTGGACGTCGGGATCCTGCCCGTGACCGCCCTGGCCCGTACCGCGTTCGACGTCGCGCGCGTCGTCCCCGAGCGGTCGGGGCTGGTCGTCGCCGACGCGGCGCTGGCGGCCGGGGTCGACGCCGCCGTCCTGCGCGCGCTGCTGGACTCGTGCCGCGACTGGCCCGGTTCGCGGCGAGCGGCGAGGGCGCTGCTCGCCGCCGACGGACGTGCCGAGTCCCCTGGCGAGTCGCTCGCTCGCTGGGCGTTCACCGCAGTCGGCCAGCCGCCCGACGTCCTGCAGCTCGAGGTCGTCACCGACAGGGGGACGTACCGCAGCGACTTCGGCTGGCGCGAGCATCGCGTGGTCGGCGAGTTCGACGGGCGGATCAAGTACGGGCGACTGCTGAGAGCCGGGGAGCAGGCGTCGGACGTCGCGTGGCGCGAGCGGCAGCGCGAGCTGGCGATCGAGCGCGCGGGCTGGTCCGTCGTCCGGTTCACGTGGTCGGAGGTGCAGGACCTCGCCCTGGTGAGAGCCCGGCTGCAGCAGGCTTTCGCGCGAGGGCGCCAGCGGGCGCTGGCCTGATGGTGAGGCTGGCAACTCTCCAAGGGTTGCGCGCGCTTTCCCAGGCCTGCAGCCCTTGGACAGCAGGGCTAGCCATGCACAACGTGATCAACTGCTGTGGGGCAGGATGGGGGGATGTCGCACGACAACCTGCTCGGCATCCCGCCCACGCGCCTGGCCGACGAGCCCGAGCTCTCGGTGGCGGCAGCGCTCGCCCGCGGTGAGGGCGCCGCGGCGCTCGCCGCCGCCCACCCCGCCGCGAGCCTCCCCTGGGCCGTGCTCGCCGAGCAGGCGCTCGCGGCCGGCCGCACCGTCGAGGGCTACGCCTACGCGCGCACCGGCTACCACCGCGGCCTCGACGCGCTGCGCCGCTCCGGCTGGCGGGGCCAGGGCCCGGTGCCGTGGTCGCACGAGCCCAACCGGGGCTTCCTGCGCGCGCTGCACGCCCTCGGCGTCGCGGCCGGCGAGATCGGCGAGGACGCCGAGCACGAGCGCTGCGTCACCTTCCTGCGCGACTGCGACCCCGAGGCCGCGGCCGAGCTCGGCTGACCCGAGCCCCCGCACAACCCCCCGGACGCCCGAGAGCGCCGACCTCGTGCGAGGTCGGCGCTCTCGATCCCCTGGTCGTCACCAGCCCCCGGCTGGTCCAGCTCCCTGGTCGCCCGCCGCACTGCCCCGTACGGCGGACGTGCTGGACGCCCTGCTGGCACGACCCGAGATCGCGGCCGACCCCTGCACCGGCCGCGCTCTCGCCGCCGTCGATTCTGCCTGGTCAGAGCCGTTCTGTCTGTCACGTTCCTGCCAATGGCACTAAGATGCCAACCATGACATCCACCGCTGTCATGGTCGAGCGCGCGGCCGGACGTCGGCGGGCCGGCTCGTGAGCACCGTCCTGACGACGTTCGGCATCGGCGAGGACTCCGAGCGGCTCTACCGGCGGGTGCTGCGGCAGGACGGCCTGGGCCTGTCCGAGCACGCCGACGCCCTCGGCTGGAGCGTCGAGCGCACCACCACCGCGATGCTGCCGCTGGTCGAGCTGCGCCTGGTCCGCCAGGACCTCGAGGCCCACCTCGTCGCCCCGCACCCGCGCGCCGCGCTGAGCCGGCTCGTCGACCGCGAGACCGCCCGCATCGACCTGCGCCGGCGCGAGCTCGAGGACGTCGCCGCTGCCGTCGGCGACTTCTCGGCCGACCACCCGGCCGGGCGCGTCGACGTCCTCGACCCGACGTCCCTCGACGTCATCCCGGCCGACGCGCTGCCGGCCACCGTCGAGGAGCTGCTGCGGACGACGACCGGCACCATCCGCTCGTTCCACCTCGAGGTCGCCGCTGGTGCGGCCACGGACTCCGGCGTCGAGAACCGCGCCCGAGCGGCGGTCGAGGCCGGACGCGAGCTGCGCTCGATCTACCCGGTGACCGTGCTGGACGACCCGCAGCACCTGGCCTGGGTGCGCGAGTGGGCGCAGGTCGGCGAGCGGCAGCGCGTCGTCGAGCGGGTGCCGGCCGAGTTCGTGGTGCTCGGCGAGGAGGCGGTCATCTCGGCGCCGCGGTGGGGGACGACGGCCTCGACCGCGGTGCTGGTGCGGATGCCGCTGCTCGTCGCGGCGTTCACGGCGGTGTTCGACGAGGCCTGGGCCGGCGGGCTCCCGGTGCCGGACGAGGACCTCGAGCAGGACGCCTCGACCCGGCTGCTCGCGCTGCTCGCCAGCGGCTTCAAGGACGAGGCGATCGCGCGCTACCTCGGCATCGGCGTCCGCACCGTGCGCCGGCGCGTGGCCGAGCTGATGGACGAGCTCAGCGTGCACACGCGCTTCCAGCTCGGCGTGGTCGCCGAGCGGCGCGGCATGCTCGGGCGCGGCCAGGTTCGGTAGCCTCGGCGGCGGCTGCGCCCCTCCGGCGCGGCCGTCCGTCCGCCAGGAAAGCAGGTACCCGCATGCCCGCCATCGTGCTCGTCGGCGCCCAGTGGGGCGACGAGGGCAAGGGCAAGGCCACCGACCTGCTCGGCAGCCGCGTCGACTACGTCGTGAAGTTCAACGGCGGCAACAACGCCGGCCACACCGTGGTCATCGACGACGAGAAGTACGCCCTGCACCTGCTGCCTTCCGGCATCCTCACGCCCGGCTGCACACCGGTCATCGGCAACGGCGTCGTGGTCGACCTCGCGGTGCTCTTCGAAGAGCTGGAGGGCCTGCAGGCGCGCGGCGTCGACACCAGCCGCCTGGTGGTCAGCGCCGACGCGCACGTCATCCCGCCGTACAACCGGGTGCTCGACAAGGTGACCGAGCGCTTCCTCGGCAGCCGCCGCATCGGCACCACCGGCCGCGGCATCGGGCCGACGTACGCCGACAAGATGAACCGCGTCGGCATCCGGGTGCAGGACCTGTTCGACGAGGGCATCCTGCGGCAGAAGGTGGAGGGCGCGCTCGACCTGAAGAACCAGCTGCTCGTGAAGATCTACAACCGTCGCGCCATCACGGTCGACGAGGTCGTCGAGGAGCTGCTCGAACACGCAGAAGCGTTGCGCCCCATGGTGTCTGACACCGGCTTGCTGCTGAGCAAGGCGCTGGACGACGGCCGCACCGTGCTGCTCGAGGCCGGCCAGGCGACGCTGCTGGACGTCGACCACGGCACCTACCCCTTCGTCACCTCCTCGAGCGCGACCGCCGGCGGCGCGTGCACCGGCTCGGGCATCGCGCCCAACCGGGTCGACCGCGTCGTCGCGATCCTCAAGGCCTACACGACCCGCGTCGGCGAGGGGCCGTTCCCGACCGAGCTGCACGACGACATGGGCGAGTTCCTGCGCAAGACCGGCGGCGAGTACGGCACCACCACGGGCCGCCCGCGCCGCTGCGGCTGGTTCGACGCCGTCATCGGCCGCTACGCCGCGCGCGTCAACGGCGTCACCAACTTCGTCATCACCAAGCTCGACACCCTCAGCGGGCTCGAGAAGGTCCCGGTCTGCGTGGCGTACGACGTCGACGGCGTGCGCCACGACGAGATGCCCATGACGCAGAGCGACTTCCACCACGCGACGCCGATCTACGAGGAGCTTCCCGGCTGGTGGGAGGACATCACGCACTGCCGCAGCTTCGACGAGCTGCCCGCCAACGCGCGCCACTACGTCGAGACGGTCGAGCAGATGGTGGGCCAGCGGGTGTCGGCGGTCGGCGTCGGTCCCGGGCGCGACCAGATCGTCGTCCGGCACGACCTGCTGGGCGGCTGAGGTCGTCGGTGGTCAGCGCCCCTGACGCCCGCTCCCTGGTGGGCTCCGTCGTCCGGCTCGACCCGATGGTCGAGGACGACGCCGCCGAGCTGTTCGCGGCCCTGGACGACGAGCGCGTGTACGCCGCCGGGTTCGGCGGCGGCCCGGCCGGGCGCCCCCGCGACGCCGACGGCATGCGCGCCTGGACCCGGGCCGGCGTCCGCGACCGCGAGCTCGGTCCCGACGACCCGCGCTACCGCGTCGCGTACACCGTGCGGCTCGTCGCGGACGGCGACCTCGGCCCGGCCGGAACGGTGGTCGGGACGACGAGCATCGGCGACGTGGTGCTGGCCGACGAGCGCGCCCACGTCGGCTGGACCGGCTACGGGCCACGCTGGTGGGGTGGTCCGGTCAACCCCGAGTGCAAGCTGCTCCTGCTGCAGCACCTGTTCGAGGACTGCGGGCTCGGCCGGGTCAAGCTGCAGACCGACGCCATCAACGACCGCTCGCAGGCCGCGATCGCCAAGCTCGGCGCCACCCGCGAGGGCGTGCTGCGCCGGCACAAGCGCCGCGCCGACGGGTCGTTCCGCGACACCGTGGTGTTCAGCGTGCTGGACATCGAGTGGCCGGCCGTGCGTGACGGCCTGCTCGCCCGGCTGCGCTGAGGCCTGGGAGGATCGGGCATGACCGGTGACAGCGAGAGCGAGAGCACCCGGACGTTCGCGGACCTCGGGCTGCGGCCCGAGCTGCTGGAGGCGTTGGCGTCGTTGGGATACGAGGAGCCGACGCCGATCCAGTGGGCGGCCGTGCCGCAGCTGCTCGCGGGGCACGACCTGCTCGGCCAGGCCGCGACGGGCACCGGCAAGACGGCCGCGTTCGCGCTGCCGCTGCTCCACCGGCTGCAGGGCGGCGACGCGGGCGACCGCGGCCGCGCGCCGACCGCGATGGTGCTCGTGCCGACGCGCGAGCTGTGCATGCAGGTCTCAGAAGCGTTGCACCGGTACGGTCGCGGGCTCGGCGCGCGCGTCCTGCCGATCTACGGCGGGCAGCCGATCGGGCGCCAGCTCCGCGAGCTCGACCGCGGCGTCGACGTCGTCGTGGCCACGCCGGGCCGCGCCATCGACCACATCAACCGCGGCACGCTCGACCTGTCAGCCGTGGCCGTCGTGGTGCTGGACGAGGCTGACGAGATGCTCGACATGGGGTTCGCCGAGGACCTCGAGACCATCCTGTCCGCCGTCCCCGAGACCCGGCAGACGGTGCTGTTCTCGGCCACGATGCCCTCGCGCATCAACGGGATCGCGCGCCGGCACCTGCGCGACCCGGTGCGCGTCGAGATCGAGCGGGCGGTGCCGTCGTCCGGCGAGGCGCCGTTGGTGCGGCAGACCGCGTACGTCGTGTCCCGGGCTCACAAGCCGGCCGCGCTGGGCCGGGTGCTGGACGTCGAGTCGCCCACCGCGGCGATCGTGTTCTGCCGCACCCGCGAGCAGGTCGACGAGCTCACCGAGACGCTGAACGGTCGCGGCTACCGGGCCGAGGCGCTGCACGGCGGCATGAACCAGGAGCAGCGCGACCGCGTCATGGGACGGCTGCGCGCCGGTACCGCCGACCTGCTGGTCGCCACCGACGTCGCTGCGCGCGGCCTCGACATCGACCACCTGACCCACGTCGTGAACTACGAGGTGCCCGCGGCGGCCGAGTCCTACGTGCACCGCATCGGCCGCGTCGGTCGCGGCGGTCGCGAGGGCGTCGCGATCACGCTGGCCGAGCCGCGCGAGCACCGCATGCTCAAGTCCATCGAGCGCAGCACCCGGCAGAAGATCGCGGTGCAGAAGGTGCCGACGACGGCCGACCTGCGGGCGCGGCGGCTCGAGCTCACCCGCGCCGCGCTGCACGAGAGCCTGGTCGAGGACGACCTCGAGCGGTTCCGCGTCGTCGTCGACACGCTCACCGACGACTTCGACGTCGTGCAGGTGGCGCTGGCCGCGGTGAAGCTCGCGCACGAGGCGACCACCACCGGGGGCGACGAGGACGAGGACGAGATCCCCGAGGCGAGCGTGCCGGCGGGCGACGCCGGACGTCGTCCGGCCGGTCGCGAGGGGCGTCCGGCCCCAGGTGGTGGGCGTCGTGGTCCGGGCGAGGGCATGGCCCGGCTGTACGTCTCGCTCGGGCGAGCGGCGGGCATCCGGCCGGCCGACCTGGTGGGCGCGATCGCCGGCGAGACCCGGCTGACCGGCAAGGACGTCGGCTCGATCGAGATCACCGAGCGGTTCTCGCTGGTCGAGGTGCCGGCCGGTGCCGCCGACGAGGTGCTGCAGGCCCTGCGCGGCACGCGGGTCAAGGGCCGGCGGGTGACGGCCCGGCGCGACCGCGACGCCCCGGGTGGCGGGCGGTCGTCGCGCCGCTAGCGGTACTCGGGGTTGTGGAACCCGAACCGCTCGCCCTCGAACCACCGCGGCCGCTGGTTGCCGTACGCGGGCACGCCGCCGGCGTCCTTCAGCATGCGGGCCAGGTGCAGCAGGTTCCACGTCATGAACGTCGTGTTCCGGTTGGTGAAGTCGTTGTCGAACCCGATCGGCGGCGCGCCGTCCTCGCCGGGGTCGCCGTAGCTCGCGCCCGGACCCACCTCGCCGATCCAGCCGGCGTCGGCCTGCGGCGGGATCGTGTAGCCCAGGTGCTGCAACGAGTACAGCAGGTTCATGGCGCAGTGCTTGACGCCGTCCTCGTTGCCCGTGACGAGCACGCCGCCGACCCGGCCGTAGTACGCGTACTGCCCGTCGGGCGTCAGCTCGCCCGAGTAGCTGTACAGCCGCTCGACCACGCGCGTGGCCACAGAACTCTTGTCCCCCAACCAGATCGGCGTCCCGACGACGAGGATCTGCGCGTCCATGACCTGCTGCTGGATCGCCGGCCAGTCGTCGCGGTCCCAGCCGTGCTCGGTCATGTCGGGCTGCACGCCGGTGGCGATCTCGTGGTCGACCGCGCGGATGGTGGTGACGCCCACCCCGACCGACTGCATGATCTCGATCGAGCGGTCCATCAGGGTCTGCGTGTGCGACGCGCCCGGCGACCGGGTCAGCGTGCAGTTGATGAAGACGGCCTTCAGGTCGTCGTACGCGGCGGGCGGCTGGCTCATACGGGTGATCATGCTCCGCGTGCCACCATGTGCGCCATGGCTGAGCGCACCGCCCCCCTGGACCTCCTGCGGCTGACCGACCTGCTCACGGACGACGAGCGCGACATCGCGTCGTCCGTGCGCGCGATGGTCGACGAGCACGTGCGGCCGCACCTCGCCGAGTGGTTCGAGCAGGGCACGCTGCCGGCGCGCGAGCTCGCGCTCGAGTTCGGCAAGCTCGGCGTGCTCGGCATGCACCTCGAGGGGTACGGCTGCGCCGGCCTGAACGCCGTGGCTTACGGCGTCGCGGCCATGGAGATCGAGGCCGCCGACTCGGGCGTGCGCTCGATGGTGTCGGTGCAGGGCAGCCTGGCGATGTACGCCATCCACGCCTACGGCTCCGAGGAGCAGAAGCAGGAGTGGCTGCCGCGGATGGCCGCCGGCGAGGCGATCGGCTGCTTCGGGCTGACCGAGCCCGACCACGGCAGCGACCCCGGGGGCATGCGCACCCGCGCCCGCCGCGACGGCGACGACTGGGTGCTCGACGGCTCGAAGATGTGGATCACCAACGGGTCCGTCTCCGACGTCGCGGTCGTGTGGGCCATGACGGACGACGGCGTGCGCGGTTTCGTCGTCCCGACCGACTCCCCGGGCTTCAGCGCGCCGCTCATCAAGGCGAAGCTGTCCATGCGCGCCTCGGTGACCTCCGAGCTGGTCATGGACGGCGTGCGGCTCCCGTCGTCCGCGGTGCTGCCCGGGGTGCGCGGGCTCAAGGGCCCGCTGTCGTGCCTGACCGAGGCGCGGTTCGGGATCGTGTGGGGCGTGCTCGGCGCGGCGCGCGACTGCCTCGAGACGGCCATCGCCTACGCCGTCGACCGGGTGCAGTTCGGCAAGCCGATCGCCGGTTTCCAGCTCACCCAGGCCAAGCTCGCCGACATGGCGCTCGAGCTCGACAAGGCGTTCCTGCTGGCGCACCACCTCGGCCGCGCCAAGGAGGCCGGGCGCGCGACGCCGCAGATGGTCAGCGTGGCCAAGCTCAACAACGTGCGCGAGGCCCTGGCGATCGCCCGCGAGTGCCGCACGATCCTGGGCGCGAACGGCATCTCGCTGGAGTACCCCGTGCTGCGGCACGCCAACAACCTGGAGTCGGTGCTCACCTACGAGGGCACCTCCGAGGTGCACACCCTCGTCGTCGGGCAGGCCCTCACCGGCCTCGACGCCTTCCGCGGCTGACGCCTTTCCCTCCGTCAGGCCGGTTTCCCTCCCAGATGCCGCTCCGAGGGGCCTCCGAGCGGCATCTGCGAGGGAAACCGGCTCCGGTGAGGGAAAGGGTCGGGGGCTGACGGAGTGTCGGTCGCGGACGGCGAGGGGCTGGCACTGTGCAACGGCGCCGCCCGCCGGTGCGACCTACGCTGGCGGGCATGAGCACCGTGACCGTCGAGTCCCTCGCCCCCGCGCCGCCGCAGCTCGACCCGCAGGCCGTGCAGCGGACCCACGACCTCGACCGCGCGCACGTCTTCCACAGCTGGTCGGCCCAGGGCGCGCTCGACCCGATGGTGGTCACGCAGGCGCAGGGCAGCTGGGTCTGGGACGGCGCGGGTCGCCCCCTGCTCGACTTCAGCAGCCAGCTGGTCAACACCAACATCGGCCACCAGCACCCGGCGGTGGTGCGCGGCATCCAGGAGCAGGCCGCCAAGCTCTGCACCATCGCGCCGCAGCACGCCAACGACGCCCGCAGCGAGGCGGCCCGGCTGGTCGTCGAGCGCGCGCCCGGCGACAGCCTGAACCACGTCTTCTTCACCAACGGCGGCGCCGAGGCGGTCGAGAACGCCGTCCGCATGGCCCGGCTGCACACCGGCCGACGCAAGGTGCTCAGCCGCTACCGCAGCTACCACGGGCACACCCAGGCGGCGATCCACCTCACCGGCGACCCGCGCCGCTGGGCCAACGACAGCGGCGCCGAGGGCGTCGTGCACTTCTTCGGCCCGTACACCTACCGCTCGGCCTTCCACGCCACCACGGACGACGAGGAGTGCGCCCGCGCGCTCGAGCACCTCGAGCAGGTGGTGCAGCTCGAGGGGCCGAGCACCATCGCCGCGATCGTGCTCGAGACCATCCCCGGCACCGCGGGGATCATGGTGCCGCCGCCCGCGTACCTGGCCGGCGTCCGCGACCTGTGCGACCGCTACGGCATCTGCTGGATCGCCGACGAGGTCATGGCCGGGTTCGGCCGCAGCGGCGCGTGGTTCGCCGTCGACCACTTCTCGGCCACCGGCGGCGGTCCCGTCGTCCCCGACCTGATCACGTTCGCCAAGGGCGTCAACAGCGGCTACGTCCCGCTCGGCGGCGTCCTGGTCAGCGACGCGATCTACGAGACGTTCCGCGACCGCCCCTACCCCGGCGGCCTGACCTACTCGGGCCACCCGCTGGCCTGCGCCGCCGCCGTCGCCACCATCACCGCCATGACCGACGAGCGGATCGTCGAGAACGCCGCCCGCATCGGCACCGAGGTGCTCGGGCCGGGCCTGGCCCGCCTGGCCGAGCGGCACGAGGTGATCGGCGAGGTGCGCGGCCTCGGCGTCTTCTGGGCGCTCGAGCTGGTGCGCGACCGCGCCACCCACGAGCCGCTCGTGCCGTACAACGCCGCAGGTCAGGACGCCGCGCCCATGACCGCGCTGGTCGGCGCCTGCAAGCGCCGCGGCCTGCTGCCCTTCGTCAACATGAACCGGCTGCACGTGGTGCCGCCGTGCACCGTCTCGGACGACGAGGCCCGGCTCGGCCTGGACCTGCTCGACGAGGCGCTCGGCGAGGTGTCGCTGACGGCTTCCTGAGAATCCGCCGCGAATGTGGATCAAGGGCTGGCGTGTCGCGATCGGGTCTGGCAGTCTCTCCCGCAGCCGGTTCGCCGGCCTCGAGGGCACCCGTCGCATCCCCCCACGCGACACGTCCTCGTGACCACGAAGCCCCCGTGAGATACCCCCCTGCCTCCCGGGGGCTTCGTGCTGCCCGGGCCTCGATACGCTCGCGGCCATGAAGGTCCTCGTGCTCGGATCCGGTGCCCGCGAGCACGCCCTGGCCGTCGCGCTGGCCCGCGACCCGGACGTCGACGCGCTGGCCGCCGCACCCGGCAACCCGGGCATCGCGGCCCTCGCCGAGTGCCTGCCGGTCGACCTGCTGGACGACGCCGCGGTGGCCGAGCTCGCCACCGGCTGGGGCGCCGACCTGGTGGTCGTCGGGCCCGAGGCGCCGCTCGTCGCGGGGGTCGCCGACGCCGTCCGCGCGGCCGGGATCGCGTGCTTCGGGCCGTCGCGCGAGGCCGCCGCCCTCGAGGGCAGCAAGGCCTTCGCCAAGCAGGTCATGGCCGAGGCGGGCGTGCCGACCGCGATGGCGCACGTGTGCCGCACCACGGCCGAGGTCGAGGACGCGCTCGACGCGCTCGGCGCCCCGCACGTGGTGAAGGACGACGGCCTCGCCGCCGGCAAGGGCGTCGTGGTCACCGACGACCGGGCCGCCGCGCTCGAGCACGCCGCCGCCTGCCTCGCGCGCGGCGGTGACGCCCAGGTCGTCGTCGAGGAGTTCCTCGACGGCCCCGAGGTCAGCCTGTTCTGCATCACCGACGGCAGCGCCGTCGTCCCGCTCGCGCCGGCGCAGGACTTCAAGCGCCTGCAGGACGACGACGCCGGCCCGAACACCGGCGGCATGGGCGCGTACTCGCCGCTGCCGTGGGCGCCGCCGTCGCTGGTCGAGGAGGTCGTCGAGCGGGTCGCGCAGCCCACCGTCGACGCCATGGCCCGGCGCGGGACGCCGTTCGCCGGCCTGCTGTACGTCGGCCTGGCGATGACCTCGCGCGGCCCGCGGGTCGTGGAGTTCAACGCGCGCTTCGGCGACCCCGAGACCCAGGTGGTTC
This sequence comes from Angustibacter peucedani, assembly GCF_054779595.1. NCBI lineage: Bacteria > Bacillati > Actinomycetota > Actinomycetes > Kineosporiales > Kineosporiaceae > Angustibacter > Angustibacter peucedani. The sequence continues at coordinate 2,842 of NZ_BAAGXY010000052.1, read as the reverse complement.
TGGCCCGGCTGCGCACGCCGCTGGCGGGGGTTCTGAGGGCGGCCGCCACCGGCACGCTGGGCGACCTGCCGCCGCTGCGCTGGTCGTCGGACGCCGCCGTCACCGTGGTGCTGGCCTCCCCGGGGTACCCGGCCGCGCCGCGCACGGGTGGGGTCCTGCGCGGGCTCGAGGACGCAGCCGGCGTCGAGAACGCCGAGGTGCTGCACGCGGGCACGGTGCGTACGGAGGCCGGCGTGACGTCGTCCGGCGGGCGCGTGCTCTCGGTGGTCGGCACCGGCCCCGACCTCGGCGCGGCGCGGGAGGTCGCCTACGCGGCCCTCGATACGATCACGCTGGACGGCGGGCAGGCCCGTCGCGACATCGCGGCCGCCGCGGCCGCCGGCCGGGTCGAGGTGCAGCAGCCGTGATCGCAGGGATCCCGTTGGCCCCCGAGGTCGATGGCTACCGCCACGTCTACAGCGGCAAGGTCCGCGACCTGTACGAGCCGGACGACGGGTCCGGCCACCTGCTCGTCGTCGCGAGCGACCGCATCTCGGCGTACGACCACGTGCTCTCGACGCCGGTGCCCGACAAGGGCAAGGTGCTCACCCAGCTGTCGCTGTGGTGGTTCGACCAGCTCGCGGACCTCGTGCCCAACCACCTGGTCGACGGGCCGGTGCCCGACGCGGTGGCCGGGCGCGCGATCCGGGTGCAGCGGCTCGACATGTACCCCGTCGAGTGCGTGGCGCGCGGGTACCTGACCGGGTCGGGGCTGGCCGAGTACGTGGTCGACGGGTCGGTGTGCGGGGTGGCCCTGCCGCCGGGGCTGGTCGACGGCTCGCAGCTGCCCGAGCCGGTCTTCACGCCGGCCACCAAGGCCGAGCTGGGCGAGCACGACGAGAACGTGACGTTCGAGGCGGTTGCCGGGACGGTCGGGGCGGATGCCGCCGAGGTGCTGCGCGACCTGACGCTCGCGATCTACGCGCGGGCCGAGGCGATCGCGCGCGAGCGGGGGATCGTGCTGGCCGACACCAAGCTCGAGTTCGGGCGCGACACCTCTGGGGCCGTGGTGCTCGGCGACGAGGTGCTGACGCCGGACTCCTCGCGGTTCTGGCCGGTCGAGGGCTGGTCGCCGGGCGGGCCGCAGCCGTCGTTCGACAAGCAGGTGCTGCGCGACTGGCTCACCGGGCCGGAGTCCGGCTGGGACCGGCGCTCCGACGTCCCGCCGCCCGCGCTGCCGCCCGAGGTCGTCGAGCGCACCCGGTCCGCCTACCTCGAGGCCTACCGCCGCCTCACCGGCACCGACTTCTGACGGCACCTTCCTGGGAGTTCGCCCTTCCGGGGCCTTCTCGGGGGCCAACTCTCAAGAAGGTGCCCTCCGGAGCCGGGGTCAGGGGAGGACGTCGGTGGGGCCGGCGCCCGCGAGGTCGGTGAGCGTCGTGCCCTCGGGGGCCAGCCGCGTGGCGTGACCGAGGTAGATGCCGCGCGCCGGGGGGAGCAGCGGTCCCTCGTGCACGGGCACGGCGACGGCCGGGGCGACCGCCCGCAGGTAGTCGACCGTCTCGCTCACCTTGGTCCACGGCGCCCACAGCGGGAGCGCGAGGACGTCGACGTCGTCCGGCACGACGTCGTAGGCGTCGCCCGGGTGCAGCAGCAGCCCGTCACCGCCCGCCGCGCGCGAGGTGCCGATCAGCAGGCCGACGTTGCCGACCCGCGGCACGTCGGGGTGGATCACCGCGTGCTGACCGCCGGCCCCGCGCACCGGCACGCCCCCCAGCTCGAGCTCGTCACCCGCGTGCAGCGCCTCGGCCGTGATGCCCGCCTTCTGCAGCTCGGCGGCGGTCTCGGGCTCGGCCACCAGCCGCGCCCCGTCGTTGGCCTCGAGCAGCGCGGGCAGCCGCTCGACGTCCACGTGGTCTGCGTGCTGGTGGGTGATGACGACGGCGTCGAGGTCGGTGAGCTCCTCGAACCCGCGGCTGAAGCCGCCCGGGTCGACCAGGATCCGGGCTCCGTCGTGCTCGACGAGCAGGCAGGCGTGGCCGAGGTGGGTCAGTCGCATGGCCCCACCCAACCACCGCAGAACTCTTTTCGCGACGGGTGTCGAGAATCGCTGGTGCTGTTCGTCATGAGGGTGTCAATCTCGGAGCCGAGGAGGCCCACCATGAAGTACGTCCTGATGTTCACGCACCGTCCCGACCTCGACGCCTCGGTGCCGCAGGAGCGCGCCGACCAGGTGTACGGCGAGATCTACGCGTGGTTCGAGCAGCACGCGGCGTCGTTCTCCGACGGCGGCGCCGAGCTGCAGCCGGTCGCCACCGCCACCACGGTCAAGCGCGGGGACGACGGCACGCCGGTGGTCGTCGACGGACCGTTCAGCGAGGCCAAGGAGGTCGTCGGCGGGTTCAGCGTCATCGACGTCCCCGACCTCGACGCGGCCATCGCCATCACCCGCACCTGGCCCAACCTGGAGTTCCCCGGCGTGGCCGTCGAGATCCGCCCGATCGTCGACCACAGCGGCGACATGTGAGCTGCGCATGACGGACGTCGGTCCGGACGTCGGCTCCGACGTCGGCTCCGACCTCGCGCTCGAGCGCGTGGTGCGCTCGGAGGCGGGTCGGCTGGTCGGCGTGCTGCACCGCCTCCTCGGCGACCTCGACGTCGCCGAGGAGGCGGTGGCCGACGCCGTGGTCGAGGCGCTGCAGACCTGGCGGCGCACCGGCATCCCCGACACCCCCGCGGCGTGGCTGCACACGGCCGCGCGGCGCAACGCGCTCGACCGGCTGCGGCGCGAGAGCCGGCTGCGCGAGGGGCTGCCGGCGCTGGGCGACTGGGCGGCGGGTGCGCGCGCCGCGCTGGTCGACCC